>JAHECI010000263.1 GCA_024641825.1 Desulfobacterales bacterium
CCTCTTCTCCAAATTTTATTGGGTGGTCCCTTTACAAGGCCGGGTGTTAATGATTATACTTTGTCTTAATTGATCCATTAAACCTTCAGCTTAGTCGAAGGTCACAGATTTGCTATGCAGGTATGTGAGTTTATATTCACCACCCGCTTGTGCTCGTTATGACGGGAGCTTCGCTTGAGACACAGAGTTTTTATCCAATCGGTGCTTGCCCTGTGGAATGCGAAGCCTATTCCTCCGGGGTCTCCCGATTGGGTAAAAGATATGTTTTTCTCTGTGCTCTCTGTGCCTCTGCGGTGAATAATTTTTTTTAAGACCCTTTTAGGGTCAACTAAGGTTTAAAAAAATACGACTTGGGGAATCTGTAGCATGAACGGGGACAGCCCGGAAATCAAAGAAGAGGTCCTTTCCGAAATCAGGGACGATATCGATGAACCGGCCATGTACAAGGTCCTCCTTCACAATGACAATTACACCACCATGGAGTTTGTCATCGAAATTCTGATGCTTGTCTTCGGAAAATCACCGGAGGTTGCGGTGAAAATCATGTTGAACGTTCATCATAAAGGTATCGGAGTTTGTGGTGTTTATACCTATGAAATATCGGAAACCAAGGTGAATGAGGTTCATACTCTGGCCAAGCAACATGGTTTCCCGTTAAAGTGTACGATGGAGAAAGAATAGACCATGATCAGCAAAGAACTTAGCGAAACTCTGGGATTTGCCGTCAGAGAGGCCAAAAGAAGACGACACGAGTACGTGTGTGTTGAACACCTGTTGTTTGCCATTTTATACGACAGCGAGGGCATCGAAATTATTGAAAATTGCGGCGGTAATATCGAGAATCTCAAGAATTCTCTCGAGTCGTTTTTTGGCGAACGAATGGAAAGTATTCCCGAAAGCGATGAATATGTTCTCCAGCAGACCGTCGGCTTTCAAAGAGTGATCCAGAGGGCCATCAATCATGTCCGTTCCGCTGAAAAGCAGGAGGTGGATGTCAGTGACATTCTCGCATCCATTTTCCAGGAAAAAGATTCCCATGCTGAATATTTCCTCACCGAAGAAGGGATAACCCGCCTGGATGTTTTAAGCTTCATTTCCCACAATGATGCCAAGTCGCCCTTCCGAGAACCACCGGACCAGTTCGGGAGACCCGGCCCAAGGGAGAAAAAGAAAAAGACCGACCCCCTGGAGGCCTTTACCGTAGATCTCGTTAAAAGCGCCGCTGAAGGAAAGCTGGACCCCCTCATCGGCAGAGAGCTCGAAATGGAGCGAACCATCCAGGTCCTGTGCCGGCGGCGAAAGAACAATCCGATTTTCGTGGGAGATCCCGGTGTCGGAAAAACCGCCATGGCCGAAGGACTGGCGCTCAAGATAAACAGCGGATCTATTCCCGATTTGCTCAAAGATATCCGAATATATTCCCTGGATCTGGGGGGACTTCTGGCCGGTACGAAATTCCGCGGTGATTTCGAGCAACGCTTAAAAGGGGTTCTGTCGTCGTTGAAAAAGAAAAAAAATGCCATTCTGTTCATCGATGAGATCCATACAACGGTGGGGGCAGGGGCCACCAGCAGAGGATCCATGGATGCTTCCAACATCTTGAAACCGTCTTTGGCAACCGGTGAGCTGCGCTGTATCGGTTCAACGACCTATGAAGACTACAAGAATTACTTTGAAAAAGACCGCGCTTTGTCCCGACGGTTCGAAAAAATCGAAATTTTGGAGCCTCCGGTAAAGGAGACCATTCAAATTCTAAAGGGGCTTCGCTCCCGATATGAAGAACATCACGAAATTACGTATACGGATCAGGCATTAAAATCCGCAGCCGAGCTGTCCGCCAAATATATCAATGACCGGTATCTCCCGGACAAGGCCATCGATGTCATCGACGAAGCCGGGGCGTTTGTCAGACTTTCCGGTTCTTCCCGAAGAAAGAAGATCAACCCCAAAGACATTGAAAAAATCGTCGCCAAGATGGCCAGAATCCCCACCATCAGCGTGTCGACGCCGGACAAATTGAAACTCGAAACCCTTGAAGAAAAGCTCCAGGAGGTGGTTTTTGGACAGGACACTGCCATAAAGTCACTGGCGACGTCCATAAAACGGTCCCGTGCCGGTCTTGAAACGCCGGGGAGACCCATCGGGTCTTTTTTGTTTGCCGGTCCCACCGGTGTCGGAAAGACCGAGGTGAGCCTCCAGATTGCGAGGATTCTGGGGGTCCATTTTTCACGATACGATATGAGTGAATACATGGAAAAACATGCCGTAGCGCGCCTCATCGGCGCACCACCGGGTTATATCGGTTTTGACCAGGGCGGTCTTTTGACGGACGAAATCCGAAAAAATCCTTACAGTGTCCTGTTGCTCGACGAAATAGAAAAAGCACACCCGGACATGTTCAACATTCTGCTTCAGGTCCTCGATCATGCCACCCTTACGGACAACAACGGGAAAAAGGCGGATTTCAGAAACGTCATCGTTATGATGACATCCAATGCCGGCACACGGGAGATGAGCACCCAATCCATCGGTTTTGGCGACAAGAAATACGATACCAAAGATAAAGGCAAAGAAGCCATCGAACGGTTTTTCAGCCCGGAATTTAGAAACCGGTTGGACGGCATCATTCATTTTAATGCCCTGACCCAAGACATCATGAAGAAGGTCGTGGATAAGTTCATGAACGAGCTTAAAGAACAACTCGCGGCCAAAAAGATCTCTGTCCGTCTTTCCGACGGGGCCCGTACATGGCTGGCCAAAAACGGGCATGATAAACGCTTTGGCGCACGGCCGCTGGCGCGATTGATACAAACGGAAATCAAAGACACCCTTTCCGATGAAATTCTGTTCGGGCGACTTGTAAAAGGCGGCGAAGTCTTTGTTGATTTAAAAAAAGACAAATTGACCTTCAGCTACAACGGTTAATTAATCCATTAAATCTTCAGGTATACCGATGGTTCCAGCTTGTTGTGAGGGTAAATGAGGGCTTTTTCACCGCCCATTCGCTTCGCTCATTCGAGGCGCAGAGTTCGCGGAGATGAATATATTTCCCATCGCCGCTGAGAGGGCGGCGATGGGAAAACCCTCGGCAGCTTATGCTGCGGAAACGATGAAAGGCGTCAATTCTTTGCTTGGAAGGTTCCAATGCGGGCATTTTATTACCCGAAGGGTTGAGCCATTTTGCTTTTCGGCGTCTCAGCGAAAAGCAAAAAAACTATAACCTCTGCGCCCTCTGCGGCTCTGCGGTGAATAAATTTTTATAAAGATCCTAATTTTAGCTCATTTTAGGCACTTCAAACTTATACATTTCAACGCAATAAGACAGATCAAAAAAATTAAGGAGATATGGGATTCCATGCCTCCTTTTTAATTGGAGAAGAGGGTCCAAGGATTCCAGGGGTCAAGGGTTTGCTTTCTAAAGACTTTAACAGAGATTTTAACATTCTTTCTATTTCTGCGATGTCTTTTTTAGTGGTCCCAGTTCACTTTTTCAATTAAGTCTAAATCCTTGGCTAACAATATATAGGTTATTTTTTTTGAATATTTTGTTGCTTTTCACTTGCATCCTTGGACCCTCGACCCCTCGACCCCTTGGCCCCTTGAACCCTCTATAATCACCCTTGTTCAATTGGAGACGGCACACGTATTTTCCCGTAATTAACCCCAACCAGTCGGGAGATGGCCCAAAAATATTCATAAACCTGTCAAAAATTGGCACCTTAACTGCTAAATAATGTCATATTATTAAAGTATCAAATTTGCCAATCATCCCAATATACTGAAAATACATCGTTTCCAATGTTTTTCAATGATTTGGCATGTATTCTGCTATAACTATAACCCGAATTTGGGAAGCTCTTTCCAAGCAATATGTTTTAACGCAGTTAAGGGCCGACCGACTTCAACACTCGGATAAAATAATTGGATCATCGTTAAACAGGGTGCCTACTTTAAGCGGTCCGGAATTGAACAGCCGGCCAAAGTTTGTATTGGATGAAATTAAACAAAGGAGTCAACCCATGAACCACAATCGAAATCCAGTTTACGCCAACGGCGATAAAAATGTTTTTTGTCCGTATTATCGAAATTGTCTGGACGATGCTGTCGAACTTAAATGGGACTATTGGGCCTGTCTGGATTGTTATCACAAAAAAATTGAAACGTTCCCTGGAGATGCCTTGCATTTTCCTGTCGACACGGATTCGTATTACTCGCTTCCAGGGTTTTTTCTTAAAAAGACAGCAAATACATCATTATAAAAAACAGGTTATCTTCTGTTTACCCTGCTGAATTTAAAAATCAAGCACTTTGGGTGAATAGAGAGGAACACTTAAAAGGAATCAAACATGCGGTCGGCAATTCAAGAAAAGACGGTTCTGTCCATCGAGGATATCCCAAAACGGAAGTTTTTCCCTCTTTCCCATGAAAACCTGAACCAAACCGGACTCAACGAAAAACTTGTTGAAGATCTTATCTTTAAACTCCTGTTGAGTCGCGGGATAATGACCGGCAGACAAATTGCCGATGGAATCTGTCTCCACTTCAAAATTATGGAACAGATTCTGATAGACTTAAAAAAACAGCTTTTTCTAAC
Source organism: Desulfobacterales bacterium (assembly GCA_024641825.1). Classification (GTDB taxonomy): domain Bacteria; phylum Desulfobacterota; class Desulfobacteria; order Desulfobacterales; family UBA11574; genus JAAXQD01. The sequence continues at coordinate 4,595 of JAHECI010000263.1, forward strand.
GTACAAATCCGATGCCGGCGTTAATGATTTCGCATATATACTCACCGAGCAGGGACGCGCAAAAGCGCTTGCCGCTGCAGACGCTTCCGCCTATGTCGGGTCCGCACCAGTTCCCTTCACCGACTACTTGAAAAGCGTTGAACGCCAATCCATTCAAAATGAAGCGCCCGGGGTTGAAGAATTAAAAGAAGCATTCCGCGGCCTGGTTTTGGAACAATATGTCTTTTATACATTGGGACCGGCCATTAATTCGGGGAGAGGGGTGTTCTTGTATGGGGCACCGGGAAACGGTAAAACGTCCATCGCCAAAAGGGTTCACAAA
>JAHECI010000264.1 GCA_024641825.1 Desulfobacterales bacterium
GGAAGTTTTTAAATCCATGCTGTTTACGATTCAGTCCTATCGCGGCGGCCTCGTCCGCCAGAGAAAACTTTGGACACCGGTGAAAAAAAAGCTCAAAGACTGGAAAAAAACATATGATGAACTCCACGGGGGGGGGCGGCATGAGAACATTTTAAGCTTCAGGGACGGCCGCAACTTTTTGATCATACACCAGAAAAGGACCCACGGCGAACACCTGACACATCGATTGGAGGGGACATCCAGAGGGATCTATCTTTTCTGCCAGGAGCACCGGTCGTTAAAAAGAATTCTTGAACGGTTTACAGCCGTGGGCTCGGATAAGGTGGTGCCGTTTTTAAGGATGATGGTCGACAAGAAGCTGATGTTCGAAGAAAATAATAAATACCTGAGCTTAGCCGTACCCGCCAATTCCAATTCATAACATCCAATCACACTTGAACCCCCTTTGAACACGGCCTGGTTCAAAGAACCCAACCATGTCGAAATTTCAGGTTTGGAAACGTCGACAAAATATGTTATCTGGACATAAGAATGCACATTCCGCATCTTGACCCAATACTTGATCGATCGCGATGGAAAAAAAAGAACGCAAAAAGGAGATATGAATGGGTTTACTCGGAAAGATAATCGGTGGGACAATCGGATTTGCCATGGCCGGTCCCCTGGGCGCCATTGCAGGCGCGGCATTGGGCCACGCGTTTGATACCGGCGGTGAAACCTATACCACCACCCAAAGGGCCCGTCTTTCGCCCGGGGAAGAGGTCCAGCTTACCTTCTTTGTCGCAGCGTTTTCCATGCTGGCAAAACTCGCCAAGGCAGATGGCCGGGTATCAAAGGAAGAGGTCGCTGCTGTCGAACATTTTATGGTATACGATTTGAACCTGAACCCCGAAAGTAGAAGACTTGCAACGAACGTCTTTCATGCAGCCATCGAGTCTCCGGACAATTTCGCCGATTTTGCCACACAGTTTTACAACCAGTTTCGGACACAGCACCAGATGCTCGATCTTATGATCGATATTTTACTCAGGGTGTCCGTGGCGGACGGTGCATTGAGCTCCAGTGAAGAGAATCTGATCCTATCCGCTGTGAGGATATTCAATTTCAGCGATGAAAAATACAGAAAGCTAAAGTCGAAGTATATCCAGGATGTTGATAAATATTATGCCACCCTTGGATGTGATGGAAACGATTCAAACGATCACATAAAGAAACAGTATCGAAAACTCGTTTCTGATTATCATCCGGACAAGATCGCCTCAAAGGGTCTGCCCGAAGAGTTTACAAAATTTGCCAATGACAAATTCCGGGAAATCCAGGAAGCCTATGATGTCATAAAAAAAGAAAGAGGGATTCGGTAATTTAGATGCGGATTCAGTCCGTAACGGAATTGGCTTTTAGAAATTTCATGTTTCAGGGGTTTGGAAATTATTTTTGCCACAATATTAACGGGTTCGAAAAAAAGTCTTTTGTGAGCGACATCGAGCAAAATCAAACTTTTTACGAGTTCATCAATATTCACAAATGGTATGACTCAGCATCCGAGACAAAAAAAAGGATCCAGTTCAGAGCACCCCCCCAAAAACAGGTGCCTGTCCTGCGGTACCCGTGAAAATATGGGTCGACGAAGATATTGTTCGATCGACTGCCGTCAAAAACTCAGATACACCCTCAATGTAAGAACCGGCTTGCTTAAGGCATTGAACGCCCGCTATGCGACGTTTTATTTTACGGACACGTTAATCGTTATGGATGTTCTTCCGTATGACGCCAAAGAAATCTTCAGCTTTATTTTTCCGCGTTCTTTGGATAAAAAACCCGCTGAAGATTACACCAGCATGTCTGATAAACTCGGGAATGCGTGGTGGTCAGAGAAAAAAAGGACCCATCGAAGCTACCTCGCCACGCGGCATCTCCTTGAAAAGGCCAAAAGCAAAAAAACGTCGTCGAGTCTCGTTATACCCAAGGAGACAAAGCTTCCGATCATAAAAGAATCAACCTTGACATGCCTGAAGCTTGGAAAACCTGCGTTGAATTCTCCGGAACTGGAAAAAATCATTAGAAGTGCTTTTCGGCTTCAGGCAAAGAAACACCATCCAGATCTTGGCGGAGATACCGATACATTCAGAAAAATCCACCAGGCATACCTGGAGCTTATCAAATGGACGGAAAATCCTTCCTACCAGATGCGTCGCGGATTCCCGGACAAATGGTTTTACGATGGCCATAAAAATAAGTGGTTACAGCCAAAACCATACCTGAGCGTGTAACCCCAATCCATGATAGCCAGCGGGGAGAAATGTTATAAGGGAGCAGGCTTTTAATACAATCCTATTTTGTTGACGCTTCGGGAAAATCCGCCGGCGGGGGACAAAGATGATGATGCCCCAGATCCGGAGCTTGTCCCGCCAATAGGGGGATTTTCAAGGACTCGCAGTAGACCACTTAGGTCTATCCCGCTTTATCAGCGGGGCTTTGTCCTTGATGCTCCGGATCCGGGGCATCCTAAACTTTCGCTCGATTGGGCGTTAACCCATAGAAGCGATTCTATTACTTGTAGCGTTCGGTAATAATGCGTTCAACCTCCTCTTCGGTGGGCATTCTATCGATATACCCGGCCAAATATTGATTTCGGAGCCATCGGAAAAGGGACACCGTTTCATTCACATCGATCAGTTCGGGAATGACATCCTCATCCTGGGACAGGATGTGTCTTCGATACTGGCCCAGCATCCCCACCACATCGTGAAACGTCGCCGCTTCTCGTTTAACGCCCTTTTTAAAGGACTTGCCTTTGCTTGGGAAAATCTTTTCCGGTTCCGGGTTGGCCGAAATGTCGAGCTTTTGAAACGGCCTTCGAACCTGAATCTGCCAGTTTCTGGCCTCGTTCATCATTCTGGAGACCAACGGACCCGCCCAGTCGTGGCTCTGTTGACCCTGGGAACAGTAAGAGAAAAATTCTACCACCGACGGTCCGCAATAGGCGATGGCCTCTTTTAATATTTTGATGGCATAAAAAGGATTGTCGGTGGTCAGCTTGGCGGAATAGACATGTGAAATCGCCGTGGCCTGGGCGACGATACGACGATGCAGGGTCCGCTTTCCTGCAAATTTTTCCCCAATGGGCGAGGTGGATCGATCACACCCAAAGCGTGTGGCACCGGATTTCTGTGCGCCGGTGTTCATATACCCTTCGTTGTTGTATATCACCCAGGTAATGTCGAAATTTTCGCCCAGGGCATAATTGAAGGGACCGTTGCCGATGTCATAGATGGCGCCGTCACCGGCGAACACAATGATCTTGCTCAAAACATCGTTGAAACCGTTGGCATAGGACTGGTCCAGGGCGGATTTGACGCCGAGGGCCGCGGCCGAAGCGGTGCCGAAACCAAAATGACCGGCCTGGTAAACTCGCGTATTAAACGGATTGACCAGTTCTGAAACCTGGTTGCAGCCGGTGGCGTTGATATTATAGATGAAAAATCCACGATCGATCATGTGCTCGATGGCCCGCCTGTTTTTATCCGAAAGGACCTTGAGCCCCTGGTAAAACGTTTCGATCCCTTTGGGACTGTTTCGCAGACTTTCCAGGGCATAGAATGTCAAAAGGTTGATGGTCCCTTCCCCGCAGCCGGGACAAAGGGTGTGTTTTCCCGGATACATCTTGGAAAAGACAAAAAGCACCTGGTGGTTGAGGGGCATCCGGTCCACATACTGGGCAGCATCATAGGTATTGTCCAGATCATGGTATTTTTCGGGGAGCAGATCCTCCGGGCTCAACCGGGCTTTGTCGACCATCTTGAAAGCGTCCACCGGACAGACCTGGGCACAGATTCCACATCCTTTGCATCGATCGACCACCGCGTTGATATTCATGGAAAATTGCTTCCAGGGAATTCCCTTGGGCGGTTTCTTGAAGACTTTGAAATAAGCGGCCGCAGAGTTTGGAACCGCTTTGTCGGTAATGGTCGCGTGAATGGCCGAATCGGGACATGATGCCGCACACATGCCACAAGCGATGCACTTGGTTGCATCCCAGACGGGCAGTTGGGCACCCATGAAGCTCATATCCTTGTATTGGCTGGTGGCAGCAGGCACCACGGGAATAAATTGATCCCACGGAACCTTTTTCCCCTCCATGATCGGCGCAACCATTTTATGATAAAAAGTATCGTGGAAATTTTCCATCAGGTTCACCGGTTTGATGGTTCCCAATTCATCTTTTTCAGTCATTTTAACCGGAAGACCGGGTGCTCGGTGGTCCTGCCCGAAATTTTCCGGCGCCATTGACGCCGATGGAATCTGACTTTCGGATGCCTCGGCAAAGTCACAGATTCCCTCAATGGGATCGGTTGAGGCCTTCTGGAAGCCTTCCTTTAAAAGGGCGACATTGGAATCGATAATCTCAAATCCTTTTTTGGCCCCCAACTTGTTTTTCATAATGCTTTTAAACCGCTCCTCAAAAGCATCGGGCGTAAATATTCCCGTCTCGTTATTGATTAAGCCCAGCATCATGGCCCCGGGCAGGTTACGTTGGAGATGTTTGAGGGCTGCCTGGGTGGCGTCCACCGAGATCACTTTGATGTTTTTATCTGCAATCCGCTGACGCATTTCTGTGGGGAACGACCCCAGGATTTCAGCTTTGGTTCTGGTGCTGTTGACCACCAGCAGGCCATTCTGATTCATTCGACCGACATATTCCCGTAAAATCTCGCCGGATAGAAACTTTTCGTTGAAAAAGGCCAGGACGTCGTGTTCGGTCAACTCCGAGGCGTTGCGAATCGGAACGGCGCTGATTCGCAGATTCATAAACACCGGGGCTCCCTTTCTCGCCGCACCGTAGCGGGCCCCGGACTGGATGTATCGTTTTCCGTCGCAGCTTTCTTCGGCATAAATCAACGCTGCGGTTTCC
>JAHECI010000265.1 GCA_024641825.1 Desulfobacterales bacterium
AGCGCAGTAATTCCCTGCAAAACCCAGCTGGTTAAGATGAGTCCGAAAAATACAGCGATCCGCTGAAAGATCCAGAGGAGTGCAAGCCCGGTAAGGACTCTGAAAACGTACGTTTCCCTGAATAGCACGTACAGCCGAAACAGAATGTAGCTGTTCAACAGGATATCGACGATATCCTGCCAGCGGATGGTCGAAAAAAATGACATAAACAGGTTCCTAATCGATCAGTCGGTGATACTGAATCTCAAGGTGTGAAGTAGATTGCCTTTCCGGTCGGAAATTTCAACTCGCCATGGCCCCTTGTCGGTTTCTCGAAGCTGAATACTGCTGTAGGTCGCCCAGCGAGGGGGCTGAACGGTCAGCCTTTTATTGGTGCTGGGGATATCCTTGTGAAACCATTTATGATAAATGAACGTTTTTTCAGGGACCGTATCGAACACTGAAAAACACGAGACCTTTCCAATCTTGATGGAAAAAACAACGGCCGGGTTTATGGGGGCTAAATCTTTAACTTCTTCACACATTACGGCGTGATGGAAGGTCAGTTTATTTTGAACGGTGTCGGCCACAGAATTTTGATTGTTTTGTGCAAACGTCCGGTGAACGAAGAAAATATTTGCACAAATCAGAACGAAAAGGACTGTATAGAATCTGTATCTTCTGACCATTTGACCTGACCTCCGGGCGTCGTGTAAAAGACTTTTCACGAGTTTGTTAGATCATATCTAAATTGCATCTTTTATCAAGTAAAATCCTTGGAGTTTCATTTGGGTTGCCATGGATCACGGCAAAATTTTGGCATTATTTCCCATTGCATTGAAAAATATTAAAATTCATGAGATAAGTAGAGTATCGGTTCCCAGAATGATGGACGCATATTTTTTTGCCCATCGAAGGAGAAGATGTTATGTCTTTTTTTAAAAACAAGAAATTTCAAACCGCCGCCGCCGTCATATCGGTCATCGTTTTAATTTTGATCGTTGTTCTGGTTAAGTATTGCAGTAAAAGAGAAAATTATAAGCCCCTTTCAAGAGCAGAAGAGCCGGAAGGGATTACGTTTTTCGATCTGGGTGAAAACTCCGAATTTTCCAGTGACGTTAGAGAAAAGCTAAAAGATCGACTCGGCGCCGATGCCATTGAACGGTGGAATCCCCTGGATTTAAACATCAACTACAAAGGTTTTTTACGCAGATTTTTCCCGGAATTACATGAAATTAACCAAAAGTTGAATTCTCCCCTTGGGGAACGCGTTGAACATAATACCATAAAATTGAGGTACCGTTATGCTCGTAAAAGGAATGTTCCCTTTGATTACGTTGAGTTGATTTTTTCAAACTACACCCAAAAACCGCTCTATTTTTACATAAAATCCAAACAAGAAGGATCCAATATCATCGATGTGGTGACAAAGAAATACGGGAAAGCAAACACCGTCAACTGGGAGGGCGAAAAGGGTACGTCATTATACTGGGAGAATGCCCGATCCATTTTAATTATATCGATTCATGACGATCGGTATGGCAACCCTGAATATCATACCGTGATCTATTACGTTCCCAATCTGGAAGATTTGTTATCCAGAGAGCGGCAGCAAAGGGAGCACAAAGAAGAAGAGATAAAGCAAACCGGCAAAACCGCTTTCTGATTCCTTCCGGGGTTAACACCGTTTACACGTTGCCGATTACCCAAAATAAGGAACGGACATCGGATCGTGCCAAAAGAACAGACTCTAAAATTAGGGGGTGGATTATGAATCGAACCAAAAAATGGGCGTTAATCGTTGGCGGCTTGATAGTTGTCCTGGTCGCAGCCCTGATCCTTATTCCGAGATTCATCGATGTCAAAAAGTACAAACCTCAGATTGAAGCGGAGGTGTCCAAGGCCACGGGACGCACCGTTACCTTGGGTGATGACCTTCGTCTTTCTCTGTTTCCCTGGGCCGGCGTATCGTTTTCCGACCTTCATCTGGGGAGCCTGCCCGGATTTGAAGAGAAAGACTTTGTGGTCGTGAAGTCTTTTGATGTCAGGGTCAAGCTGTTTCCCCTTCTGTTTAAGGACATTCAGGTCAAGCGGTTTATTTTAAACGGCGCACGTGTGATTTTGGAAACCCGTAAAGACGGTCGGGTCAACTGGGAATTCAAAGCAAAACCCGAGGCCGGTGTTTCTCAAAAAACACCCGTGGCGGTCAAAAAACCCTCCGGGGACGCCACCGAAACCGGCCTTGTTCTCAAAGGGCTTAGTGTGGGAGAATTCGCCGTTACAGATGGATCCGTTGTCTGGCTGGATCACGGTAAAAAAACACGCAAGGAAATCTCTGATATAAGCCTTCGGCTTCAAGATGTCTCCATGGATCGTCCGGTTCGGCTGACCTTCTCCGCCCGCATCGACAAACAGCCTTTTTCCATTCGGGGGAGTTTAGGGCCCTTCGGTAAAGCCTTGGGCAAAGGAACCCTTCCGCTGGATCTTACGGTCGGCATTCTGGGACAAATGGATGTGGGGCTCAAGGGCAATGTTGTGGATCCGGCGGTTCGCCCAAAATTTGACATCGACGTCGAGGTCTCTCCGTTTTCGCCTCGAAAACTTCTGGAGGCAATGGGAAAAGCCTATTCTGTGGCGACATCCGATCCCAAGGTCCTGGGTCTCATGGCCCTCAAGGCCGGGATCAAGGGAGATGCCGACAGGGTTTCGCTTTCAAAGGGTGTCGTGGATCTGGACGGGTCGAAACTGAATATTTCCATGGAGGCCGGGAACTTTTCCAATCCTTCGGTGACCTTTACGTGTGACCTGGACCAGATCGATTTGGATCGATACCTGCCGCCCCCAAGCCCGGAAAAAAAAGTGGCGAAACAGCCCGAGACCGCCGTTGCCCCGGTGAAAAAAAGGACCGACTATTCATCGTTGCGAAAGCTTTCCCTGGACGGTGCGGTGAAAATCGGAAATCTCAAGATCAAGAATGCTAAAATTGAAAATGTTGATCTCAAGGTCATGGGGAAACACGGGGTTTTCGATCTGAAACCCATGACTCTGGCGCTGTACCAGGGAGATCTGACGGGCCAGGGGCGTTTGAGTGTTCAAAAAGACGTGCCGGAGACAACTGTTCAACTGGCATTAAACAGTGTACAGGCGGGTCCGCTTTTTACGGATGTTTTAAAAAAGGATTTTCTCGAAGGGAACCTCAAGGCAAACGTCGATCTCACCATGACCGGAGATGATGCGAAACAGGTCAAAAAGACCTTGAACGGGACCGGCAATCTCGTGTTTAAAGACGGCGCCATAAAAGGTATCGATTTGGCGGGGATGGCAAACAACGTCAAAGCCGCCTTTGGTCTGGCCGAGAAGGCCGGAGAGACCCCGCGAACCGACTTTAGCAAACTGGAAGTGCCGTTTACCGTCACACAGGGGCTTGTCAATACGGCCAATACGACCCTCATATCGCCGCTGATTCGCTTGACGGCTTCAGGAACTGCGGATCTTGTCAGCGAGAACCTCGATTTTACGGTAGACCCCAAGTTCGTCGGCACCCTCAAGGGGCAGGAGGATACACAGGAGCGTTCCGGACTGTTGGTTCCGGTGCTGGTCACCGGCACGTTTTCTTCCCCGAAATTTCGTCCGGATCTTGAAAGGATCCTCAAACAGAAAATAGAAAAAAGCCTTCCGGATCTGCAAAAGCAATTGCTGCCGGGGGATGGCCAAAAGGCTGCGCCCCAAGACATCGGTAAACAGATCAAGGGATTGATCAAGGGGCTTGGGAATTAACAACGACGCGATCTTCCGGTTTTTTAGTTTAAGGGCCGCCGGACGGTCGCCAGGGCGATGGTGCCGAGGATGATACCGCCCCCTAAAATCGTTCGTGCATCCGGAATTTCTCCAAGGAGAAACACGGCGAAAATGATTCCGTAAACCGGCTCCAGGCATGCGGTAATGCTTGCCAACTGGGTCTTGATATGAACGAGACTCTTGATGAACAACACATGGGCCACAGCGGTACAAAAGATGCCCAGGATCGGCAGCAAGACATAATCCGCCGGTCGGAGGACCCAATTGTCGAGAAACAGAAAGGGAAGCAATATCAGGGTGGCCATTCCGTTCTGGCAGCAAACCATCAACGTCGGAGGATAGGTGCCCACGTATTTTCGATTGAGTATGGATAGAACGGCAAAGGTGAACCCCGACAGGGTTCCCCAAAATGCCCCGAGGGTGATGTTGTTCTGGAAATCGAATGACGGAATAACCCAGAGCAGGCCGAAAACAACGGAACCCGCCGTCAACATATCGAAACCACGAATTTTTTCTTTGAAGAAAACCGGTTCCATAAACGTGACGAATATGGGGAAGGTCGAGAATGTGAGCAGACCCACGGCCACTGTGGAAATTTGAATCGCGTGAAAGAACGTGATCCAATGTACGGCCAATATCACCCCGAGCAAAATAAGAACGAAAAAATCCCGTCTCGATCTTACACGAAACGGTATTTTGAATACGGCGAGTATAATGCCCAGGGTAAGAGCGGCAAAAAAGGTTCTTCCAAAGACAATGACCAACGGCGGCAGGGTTAAAAACTTTCCGAACAGACCGGAGAGCCCAAAAAGGATGACAGCGATATGTATTTCAAGCAAGCCATTTCTTTTCATGGGATTTCCATGGATTTTCTGAAAAACGCAGGTTGATGGAGCCCCTGCCGGGGATCGTTAAAAAACTGGCACATTTTTGTTATCAGTGCTATGGATCTGCCAGACAAAAACGACCTTATAAATCAGGCTTGGCCTCACGTGTTTTAAGTTATGCATGCATCCATGACAAAAGAGATCCGGGAAGGTAGAACAGTGACACTTGTCGGTGTTCTCGTCAATATAATTTTAATTATATTGAAGCTGATGACC
>JAHECI010000266.1 GCA_024641825.1 Desulfobacterales bacterium
GATCTTCACGAAATAGAAGCGCTGGGTTCGGCCATGGTTGCCATCAGGGAAGACCAGGCTTTAGAACAGTTCATTGAGTGGATCCAGCCCAGAAAACTCCTTCAACGGATGCTTCCGCGGCGCCAGAATCTCAAGTGGGCGGCGGTTTCAGGCCTTTCCCGGATTCCCGGTGACCCGGCCAAAGAATACATCCGTCTGGCTGCAAAGACCGCCGGCGAGGATCTCCACCGCCACTGCATGAAGTCTCTGGTCCTCCAACGGCGGCTGGGTATGGAGGTTGACGATGTCTGATGAGATTCGGAATGCCCAAGCCCAGCTGGGATCGGCCCTCTCCCAGGCCCGTGCCGGAGAAGACAGGGAAATCTCCCGTCAGGTACGGGAAAAAGGAGAACAGTTTGCCAAGATTCTCTATGGGCTGATGCGTATGACACGCATCCATTCCCTGGATAACGTTGCCTTCGAGCAAGCGGTCCGGGATTTTCGAAACATCCTGGAACGCCTTTGCAAACTGCTTGGAACCGTGCACCTCGTATGTGTTGAGGATCAGGTGTATGTGAATGATGTCCGGATACGGTTTGAGATCGCCTCTGAGCACGTTGAGGCCATGGGAACAGATCTTCGCCGGCACCGGGTCGGCGGCATTTCCTTCAACGACGTCATCACCGAAAAACAAATTTTGAACTTGGTTGGAATGATCATCGAGCCGCCGGCCCTGAAATCGCCGCGCAGGGCTTTCCAGAAAAAATTAACGAAAATGGGATGAGCTCCGTAGAACTGCAGGGGATCTTCTCCTTCCGCATGAAGGGAGAAAAGATTCACAAGATGGACCGGGAATTCAAAGAGGTCTATCAACAAAGTGCAAGCATCATCGCCGAAGCCTATCGCAACCTGGCCGCGGACCGCCTTCCAAACCCCCTTCCGGTTCGACGTCTGGTAAATGATATGATCGACACCGGCCGGTCTGCGAGCGTCGCCGACCTAGCGCGGGATCATGACCGGAGACTACCCCATTATGCCCGGCATACGTTGATGGTTACCAATCTATCGCTGCTCATCGCCGGAGCGGCGGGCTTCTCCAATGCCACTTTGAGTGACTTGGGGGTTGCAGCCATGTTCCACGACGTGGGCTACTCATTAAAGGAAGACGGCTATTGGGTGCCCTTTGAACGCCACACCACCGCCGGTTTGAACTCCCTGATGCGGCAGCGGGGTTTCCACGAGGCAAAAGTTCGGCGTCTTCTGGCTGTGGCCGAACACCATCGCCCCTACGACAGCCCAAAGGGACGCCCGAGCCTGTTCGCCCGGATTATTCATGTCGCAGACGACTACGATATTCTAACCCGTTTCCGCCCGGGCAAGGGGCCCGTTCTCTCCCATCCTGACGCTCTGGCACGCATGGCCGCCCATGCCGGCAAGGCCTATGACCCGGATCTGTTCCAAGTGTTTGTCAACAAGATGGGGATGTTTCCCCCTGGCTCCATCCTCCGCCTGGGCTCGGGCCGTCTCGTTGTTTCGGCCTCCGGGGCAAGGAGTCAAAAGACCTTTGCCAAACCCCTGTGCCAGGTGGTTCGAAATGCCGATGGCTCCCAAGCCGGGAATCGAGACTGGGTCGACCTCGCCAGCGAGGATCGTGTGATCAAGGTTCTGCAACCTTCTGCAGGAACCTGACCACTGAAATACCCACAGGACAGCCCTTCACAGCGGCCTTCATCACCCGCAATTATTACACCTCCGACAGGTTCAACCCTAATTGAGCGCGTACGGCCCTTTTAATGCAACGATAGGGATTATTCTTCATCGGATTTCGAAAAAAACAAAGTATCTGAAATCCGGCGCAGATAACGAAAAAGTATTCTCGAAGATTTTACGCCCTTTCCGGATAGATATTCCTTGTTTGCGTTACGAGCGAGCTGCGTCAGACGCTGCCGTTCTGCATCCGGGCAGATCCTGAGAATCTCCTCGATAAGAGCCAGGTTCCCTTCCTTGAGTTCATCCCGCCAGTTTTCTATCTCTTTAAAGGCAAGGGCCCGTTGATCGTCCCCGCGCTTGAGGGTTTCAAGGGACGTCTGAATGGATTCCAGGTCAGCATCCCGCAAGAGTGTTCTGATGCGTTGGATCTGTCTTCGCCGTGCCCCGTGACGCGTTATTTTTCGCGCGAATCGGACTGCATCCAGAATCTCATCCGAAATATCGAAATGTTGAAGCTGTTCAGGCGACAAATCCACAAGCTCTTGACCCAGCATTTTCAAGGCCGTGTCTTCATTTTTTAGGCGGGTTCTGCTTTTTTCATTGTTATCCATCGTTCAAATCCTCTATCATGGTATTCTTACACCTCTTTGCCAGAAAGTGCAAATCTGACCGTAGAATATTCCAAGGTGAACGCATTTGATTCCAATACAGCGAAGCGACTTTAAAACATCCATCGGATATTTTATCGATGAAATGTTCTTTATAACTCCGGCACGGCTCGGACTTACGGGTGCTCGAGCACAAGTTCCCGTCGGTTGGAAAAAGAGAGACCTTTGGAAAATGTTCATTTTTTTTCAAGTTCAAGTCGAAGATCCCGGACTTTGAGCGGGGGAAGCCGAAAATTTTAACCACCCCGATGAAAAATCCATTGGGACAGGCATCCATACGTTGAGTATTTCGAGGATTACAATTTGAGACTGACGCAGAAATTGGGCAAAAAGGGGCGTTTTGCAAAGGTCTCAGAGATATGCGCCGTCATGGGGCGTTCTCTCTCTACTGGGATTCAAATGCGGTTGCCCTGTTTAATATCCGCCCCAATTGATTGAGAAAAAAATCGAGACTTGGTTGCAATCCGAATAAAAAGGATTATCTTATCGCCCATACCATCGGCAAACAATGGAGCATATGGCTCAAAAATCGTATCATAGGGCACCAACATGCCTTTTTATTATTTAATTACAAGGAGATGAAAGCTATGACAGACCGTTCTCATATTACACTGTACAGCGGCGGACACAAGGGCGCCGAGTTTGAATTCGGGAAGCTATCCGAAATTTGGGGAATTCAGGAGGTAAACTTTTCCTTCGATGGCCACAATATCGAGCGAACCAGAGGGGTCCGGGTGCTGGGTCCGAAAGAACTCGACAAAGGAGACGTGAGCTTGGAGATCGTCTCAACCCGCATGGGCCGGAAATATTCAAATGTCGAAAAGATCCGGAAGGTCATCCAGTCCATTTTCCACATGGTCAACAACGGCTACCATGTGATTGCAGTGGGATGGATACAACCGGACGACACCGTCAAGGGAGGAACCGGCTGGGGCGTCGAGCTGGCAAAGCTCTTTAACCGCCCGGTCAACGTGTATGACCAGGATCGCAAAGGGTGGTTCTCCTGGAAGGACAACTGTTGGGTCGCAGAAACTCCCACAATCACAGAAAAGACGTTTGTCGGAACCGGAACCCGAAATCTCACCGATGAAGGCCGGAAAGCGATTCATGACCTTTTCGAAAACTCCTTCGGGCCCGCAGACACCCATTAATTCGTTTTCTTTTCCCCTTTATTTTAAAAGCCGTTTCAAAACCTGCCATTCCTGGATTTGAGCCTTTTGTTAAGCGATACGCCCGGGGAGTTTATCCCGCAAAAAGCGGGGCGAACTCACGCCAGAGGCGGATAAATTTGCAGAATACGGGCGAATGCCCTCAAACAGCACTTGATTTTATCCGCCTCAGGAGGATTTATCCGCCGCATCGCCAAACGGTTTTCGGCAATAGGCTCATTAATCTTTCATCGAAAGGTCTTGAAACGGCTTTTATTGACCATCCTGCTTGTTCTTTTTTATAACCCGGTATATATTATTTTTGCTATTCATCGTCATTTTGTTTATGCTCATTCAGGGTGATACGAAAAAGTCGTTTATCCACAACGGGTTCCGGAAATATTTCGAGAACAAAGACTGCCAAGGGGAATCCCCGCCGGAACGGATTTCCCGGGCTTAAAAAATTGGGTTTCGCTTCTCAGCTGCCAGGGATGTCGATGGAAGTATCAAAAAACAAATTGAGGTTGCCTTCCTACGGGGTTTTGATGTTCATTAGCTGCGGCGCCTCCTTTTGCTGCTATTTTGCATCGAACATGCGGCTCCCGGTCGTCCCCCTTTACGCCACCTCCCTGGGCATCAATACGGCCCAGATCGGATTTATCAATTCTGCTTTCTTTCTAATGGCGGGTTGCTTATCGCTGCCTTTGGGTTTTGTTTCCGACCGCCTGGGACGTAAACTTCTCGCGTGTTTGGGGCTTCTGGTTTTATCGGGCGCGTCATTTTTTCTCTATTTCAGCAACACGTTCATTCAACTGATGTGGAGCTATCTTTTTATCGGTATCGGCCTGGCGGCCTTCGGTCCGACCATGATGGCCTATGTTGCGGACATTTCTCCGGCAACCCATCTGGGACGTTCATATGGATGGTACACAACAGCACTGTACTGCGGTATGAGCTTGGGTCCCGCCGTCGGCGGGTTTGTGGCCCATGCGTCCGGATTCCTTCAGGTTTTTCTCATTTCAGGCATTTTGGTTTTATTGGATTTCTGGATCGTGTTCTTTTTTCTACCCCGGGCGCGATGGGGTTCAGAGCCCCGTTCCAAAAAAACAAAAACCGCATCTCTTTTCCGCCAATTGTTAAAGAATCGTCCGTTGATGGGTTGCTGGCTGATTACGCTGGGGGGCTGTTTTGGACTTGGAATGTTTATTACGTTCATTCCCCTTCATGCTAAAAACCAAAACCTGAACGTCAAACAAATCGGCCTTGTATTTTTTGTCCAGGGGCTGGTCAACGCCCTTTCCCGAATTCCTTTGGGGTATCTGAGCGATAAGGTTGCCAACCGTAAAAACCT
>JAHECI010000267.1 GCA_024641825.1 Desulfobacterales bacterium
AAAAAGCGCCGCAGATATCCGGATTATTCCGGAACTCGAGGCACCTGATTTGGCGACCCTGGGTGATTTTGAAAAGATTTTTAACCGGCTTAAAGATTACTGGCCCCTCTCACGGGGCCCGCTGATGACGCTGTTAAAAGACCCGTCCCTTTCCGGAACCGTTTATGGCAGCCTGAAACCCAAACCACCTCCGGCAGGGGGGTCAAAGCGAGACCTGACGGTTGCTTCCATGATTGCTTCAATGGATCGGTTTGCGGATGAAAAATCCATGGGTTTCCCATTGTTCAAAGGTTTTGAAAAATTTACGTCCACCAAAATAAAACATTCCACCCGAAAAAATTATACTCCGCCTTCCCACGAACTTTTTGATATCTGTGATGCGCTTCACCTCAAAGGTGTCGCCCTTGAAGCCGAGATGGAAACCTTCTGGGTGTATCTCAAAACCCTGTTTTTCAAGTTTGCACAGGCGCAGTTTTTCCTTCGAAAAAAGAGAAGCAACATTCAATTCTACGACGATCTTCTGCTAAAGGTAAAAAATGCCCTTGAAGATAACGGTGGAAATAAGCTCGCAACAGCCATTCGGCGGAAATATCGGGCCGCCCTCGTGGATGAGTTCCAGGATACGGATTCAATCCAGTATGAAATATTCACCCGGCTCTTTGGATCAAAAGATGGCACGCTGTTCATGATCGGTGACCCCAAGCAGGCCATTTACAGCTTCCGAGGCGCAGATATTTTCTCTTACATGAAGGCCGCCCGGGGTGTAGATTCAAAATATACCCTCATAGAAAACTGGCGTTCGACCCCGGGTTTGATAACCGCTGTAAACACGCTTTTTTCAAACTCCCCCGAACCCTTTGTCTATGATCAGATCGGGTTTGAAAAGGGTATTCCCGGAGGGGAAGTCAACGTAATGGGCCCCGCATTTTCACCCCCTTTGGTGCTGTGGTATTTGACGCCCAAGGCGCCATCGCCCCCCCCAAAACCCCTGAGCAAAACCGAAGCGGTTCCGCTGATAGCACGGGCAGTTGCCGGCGAAATCTTGGGCCTTATCTCAAAGGAAAAAAACAGGGAATCCGATCAGAATTCAGGTCGAACTAAAGCAGGAGATATTGCGGTTCTTGTTCGCACCCATCGACAGGCGCAAATAATCAAGAACTGCCTTTCATCAAAGAGAATTCCATCGGTTCTCCAACATACGGGGAACATTTTTCATACCCATGAGGCCCTGGAACTGGAAAGGATTCTTTTAAGCATTGCCGAACCTGCCAACGAACGGCTGTTTAAAACCGCTCTGGCCACCGATATCATCGGTGTTCCCGGCATAAAGCTCGACGCAACAGGGGAGAACCCTTTCTCCTTGGCCCACAGATCCGATGACTTCAGAGAATATTTCCGATTGTGGAACCGGTACGGTTTTATCCGGATGTTTCGAATGTTGATGCTCCAAGAGAGGGTCAGGGAACGACGGATAGGGCTGTCGGAGGGGGAAAGAAGCCTGACCAATCTTCTCCATTTGGCAGAAATTCTTCATCAGGCGTCGGTGGATAAAAGACTGGGGATGACCGGCCTGCTCAAGTGGCTGTCGGAACAAAGACGCGCTGTTACGCCGGAGTCTGAAACCCATCAACTTCGACTTGAAAGTGATGACCAAGCCGTAAAAATCATAACCGTCCATAAAAGCAAAGGTCTCGAGTATCCTGTTGTGTTTTGCCCCTTTGCGTGGGACGGGTCCGTGATTAAAGGCCGCGAGGTTCAATTTCACAACAATGAAAACAGTGAAACGCTGACCTTGGATCTCGGGTCCATGAAATTCCAAACCCACTTGACCCAAGCCCAAAATGAACTTCTTGCGGAAAACCTGAGATTACTCTATGTGGCCCTGACACGCGCCATAAAAAGATGCTATCTTGTCTGGGGTCGATTCAATACTGCTGAAACTTCCGCCATCGCTTACCTGCTACACTATCACGCCCGGTCTGGGGATGTTTTCAAAAAAGGAGATCTCCTTACACCTTTAAAAACAGCGGTGTCAGAAAAAAATGATGGGGATATCCGAGAAGATTTAATTCAGCTTTCAAACCAATCGGGCGGGGCCATAGATATTGTTCCATTGCCGTTTGATAATGGCGGAGAATTCCTAACAACGGGCGCGGATAAAAAAGAAAACATTTCTTTCAGGCGGTTTTCAGGAAAAATCGACACCTCCTGGAAAATATCGAGTTATTCACATCTGATATCCCAGCGGGCATCGGATCGAGAACTTCCGGATCGGGACGCATTCCCTTCTTTTCAAAAACCTTTTACCGACAGGGGGTTGGATCTAAATTTAAATACAGATATTTTTTCCTTTCCAAAAGGGACCCGGGCCGGAATTTTTTTCCACGATATTTTTGAACATCTTGATTTTACGACCGGCAATTCAGTAGAAAACCTTAGGTTGATCACCGACAAATTAGCGGCCTATGGATTTGAGTCCAAGTGGCAAAAACCGATATGCACCATGATAGACAAGGTTCTTTCAATACCCCTTGAGATCGGCAAAACGACCTTAAGGCTTTCTTCTGTTCAATGCAAGGACCGGATCAACGAAATGGAGTTTTATTTCCCGTTGAAACCGGTTACGCCTAAAGGTCTCAAAAAAATATTCGAAAAATTTGGCGGTATCGATCTTCAGGAGGGTTTTCCGGATCGGCTCGAGACACTCAACTTTTCTTTAGCCAAAGGGTTTATTAAAGGTTACATGGACATGGTTTTCTATCATAAGGGGCGTTTCTGGCTGGTGGACTGGAAATCGAACTTTTTAGGACCCGCTGTGGTAGACTATGGGAAAGATGCTTTGACGAAAATCATGAACCATGATTTTTACATTCTGCAATATCATCTTTACACCCTTTCCCTTTATCAATACCTTCGGCTAAGGTTTCCGGATTTTAATTATGAAAAACACTTTGGGGGTGTTTTTTATATCTTTATAAGAGGGGTGGATCCTGACAGAGGACCGGAATTCGGTATTTACAAAGACCTTCCCCATACAGATCTTGTCAACGCTCTTTTGACTGCGTTGATTCCAGGATATTAGAAACCTAGTGGATAGTATGAATAAAAACCACATAACCACTTTGTATCAAAACGAATATATAACAGATACGGATGTTCATTTTGCCAATTTTATTGCCGAGATCGATAAAAATGACGATCCGGATGTTTTTCTGGCCGCAGCCCTCGTGAGCCGTGCCACCGGAAACGGAGATGTATATCTTGATCTTGGATCTGTGGCGGAGACATCGGTTTTTTTAGAACTCAACGAAGATGGGGCCCCTAAAGGTCCGGAACTTTCCGAGTGGTCAAAGAAAATAAGCCGATGCCGGGCAGTGGGAAACCCCGGAGATTTTCGTCCCCTGATACTCGACGCTAAAAACAGACTTTACCTGTATCGATATTGGGCGTATGAAAATCATCTTTCAGACGCCATTACACGCCGTATGAGGGCGGACATCTCCAATATAGATCGAACCCTTTTAAAGGAGAGCTTAAAAAGACTTTTTCCGGAAAATGATGAGGATTCCAAATGGCTGAAGGTGGCGGCGGTCATTGCAGCGTTCAAAAAATTCTGTGTCATCACCGGAGGTCCGGGAACCGGAAAGACTTTCACCATGGCAAAAATTCTGGCACTGCTTTTAGAACTCTCTCGAAAAGACACCCTAAATATTCTTCTCGCTGCACCCACCGGCAAGGCAGCGGCAAGAATCGGGGAATCGGTTAAAGCCGCAAAAACAACCCTCGACTGCGAAAAAAATATTCTCGATGCCATACCCGATGAAGCGAAAACCATTCACAGAATGCTGAAAACCATTCCGGGCTCCCCTTATTTTCGCCATAACGCGGAAAATCCGCTGGTTGCAGATATCGTGGTGGTGGATGAAGCATCGATGGTGGATCTTGCCCTGATGTCGAAACTCATGGCCGCTGTGCCGGACGATGCCAGACTCATACTGATCGGAGACCGGGATCAGCTGGCCTCGGTGGAGACGGGTTTTGTCATGGCCGACATTTGTGACAGGGAGCATGTTCATACCTTTTCAAGATATTTTTGCCAACAGTTCCAAGAGCTAACCGGGCACAGAATCGACATTTCAAACGAAGAAGAGAAAGACACGCCGGGTATTTATGACGGTTTGGTCGTTCTTAAAAAAAGCTATCGGTTCGCCGAGACCAGCGGAATCGGAGAATGCAGCCGCGCCGTAAACCTGGGAAAAATTGATGACGCTTTTTTTCATCTGAAAAACAGTCCGGATCAAATCGATTGGAGAGAGATTTCAGCGCCTGACACCCTGTCCAATGCCTTGTCAGACTGGGTTGTCCCGAGATATTCCGAATATCTGAATGCAAAGGATCCACAAAAAACACTTGAACTTTTTAGTCGATTTAAAATACTGTGTGCGGTCAAAGTCGGATCATTGGGTGTCGAGGCCATAAACAGACTTACAGAACAGATATTAAGTGGAAACGGTTTGATAGATTTCGATAGGTTTTCCACCCATCCCTGGTACCGGGGGAGACCTGTTCTGATTACCCGAAACGATTACAGAATGGAACTCTTTAATGGGGATGTCGGCATCACCATGACCCCGCCGGATTCCAAGAACCAAGAATTGGTGGTCTATTTTCAAGGTGCTGACGGTGAACCCCGGCGGTTTCATCCAAACAGACTTCCGGAGCACGAAACAGCGTATGCAACGACCGTTCACAAGAGCCAGGGATCAGAATTTGACTCCGTCCTTTTGATCCTTCCCAATCGGGATTATCCTGTATTAACCCGTGAACTGCTTTACACAGGGATCACTCG
>JAHECI010000026.1 GCA_024641825.1 Desulfobacterales bacterium
TAAAACCAATTGATATTTTCCTTTAACGCAGGTTATTTTAAACGTAATAAAAAAAGTTGCTTCTTTTCCAATTTAGTTGGAGAAGAACCTGATCGAATTAATCGACTACTATATCCGCCAAAAATTTAGTCCAGCGTGTTGCCGAAAGTTTCAATATATTTTATTGAAAAACAAAGTGAAATGTTTTAAAATTACACCATCTATTTACTTGAGAGGTCGGGGAGTTTTTATTCTAACTCCTTGAGTACCAGCGGAATGGATGATCTTTTTTTAAATCGGATGCTGTCTGAGTGGCTTAGGGAGGGTTAGAAAGAACAGGCGCATGTCGAAATCTATTTTTAAAGAAATTTTAAAGTTATGCGATGAACCGATTGATATTTCAAAGATAGTTTCCTGTTCTTTCTCTACGATCCCTTGCCGCGAGTTCATGCGGTTTAAAAAAAGATTGTCCATGAAGCGACTTTATTAAAAAAACACCCCGACCCTTCATTTACTTGGCATGCATGTAATATGGAATTCGACGATGTTTAGGTGTTGAAATGGTAGCCTTGAAAAATCATGGCCACCCGAAAACACTGTTGGTGATAATGTGAAGTTTTTTAAAAAATTGTTCACGCCGGTTTAAGCATTTTAATGAAACCCGAACATAACCCATCCCTAAAGACCACCGGATTTTTCCATCAGATATTTCGTTCAATTTTCCCTGATCCACTTATTCCAAAATCCGATCAGGAGCGCAAGCGCTACCTGTTAAAGAATCTAATTCTTCATTTCAGGCCCCCGACGGTTCCGGAAAAAACGCTAAAATTTTCCTTAACATGGGGATTGGGCGGTATGGCTGCTGTGCTCATTTTTTTGCAGTTTGGAACGGGCCTGTTGCTGAAGTTTGTGTATGTACCAACACCTTTGGGCGCCTATAAATCGATCCTGGTGCTAAACAACGAGGTGGTGTTCGGACAGCTGATTCGCAACATTCACCATTGGAGTGCCAACCTTCTGGTGCTGATGGTGTTTCTGCACATGCTGCGGGTCTTTTTCACCGGTGCCTTTCATCCGCCGCGACAGTTCACCTGGATTATCGGTCTGGGGTTATTTGGCCTGGTGTTAACCGCCAATTTTACCGGTTATTTGTTACCCTATGATCAGCTGGCTTACTGGGCGGTAACGGTCTCCACCGGCATGTTGGAATACGTCCCCGCCGTGGGCAGCCGATTGCAAGAAATAATCCGCGGCGGCAATGAAATTGGTCCGGCGACGTTAAACATATTTTTTGCCATACACACGGCCATAGTTCCGGTGGGCCTGACCATACTGACGGCCTTTCACTTTTGGAGAATCCGAAAATCAAACGGCCTGGTTATTCCCAGAGCACCGGAAGAAAAAATTGAAGAAAAACCGATTCGAGTGCCGACGCTGCCGAATCTACTTCTTCGGGAAATTGTGGTGGCCTTGGTGCTTATCGCCATTGTGATGGTGATGTCGGTTTCTTTGGATGTCCCTTTGGGTGATTCGGCAAATCCCGGGCTAAGCCCCAATCCCACCAAAGCCCCATGGTATTTTTCCGGGCCCCAAGAACTCCTGCTTCACCTTCATCCGTTGTTTGCGGTGTTTATCATTCCATTGGTTTTGGCGGTTGTATTGATGGGAATACCCTATTTGAAATACGACACCCATACTGAGGGGATCTGGTTTGCTTCTTTAAAAGGGCGGCGTATGGCTTTGATTGCCGGTCTTATCTCATTAATTGCCACGCCCATCGGAATTCTGTTGGACGAATATCTTATTAATTTTCTGGCCGGGTTTAACAATTTTCCAGCTTTTCTCGGCAACGGTCTCATCCCGTTTATACTCATTTTTTCCGGATGCATAGGATTTTACATCCTGATAAAACACCGGTATTCCGCGACGAACAATGAAGCCGTCCAGACGCTTTTTGTTCTTATTCTGGTCGCATTTCTCATATTGATGATCACCGGGATTTGGTTCAGAGGACCGGGGATGAAGTTAACATGGCCGTTAAAATTATAACGCCGGTAACCCTTATGAAAAAAGTCAAAGATAGAATGTCTAAGTCAGAACCGATAAAAGAAATGGAGAAAACCAAGAAACGGACTTCTCGCCGTTCTTTTTTCTCCCTACTCTGGATCGGCTTAGGGATTGTTGCCCTTATGGAATTCATCGGTGTGGTGAGCGCATTTCTCATGCCCAGAAAAAAAAGGGGGAACGCCGGCAATTTGGGGTCTATTATCGACGCCGGTTCGGTGGATAAGTTTCCCAAAGAATCTGTAACCGCCTTCATCAGAGGCAAGTTCTACCTTTGCAGGTTGGAAGACGGTGGTTTTCTGGCGGTTTCCCGTAAGTGCACTCATCTCGGGTGTACCGTTCCTTGGTCGGAAAAAGAGAAGAAATTTGTCTGTCCCTGCCACGCTTCGGCATTTGATATCAGGGGCGCGGTGATCAGCCCGCCGGCTCCCCGCGCCTTAGATGTTTATCACGTATACATCGAAAACAATATGGTTAAAGTGGACACCGGTAAGCGGGTCAAACGTGGTGGTTTTCGCACGGACCAGGTTGTGTACCCTAAAAAGGCTTAAATATGAAGAGATGGGAAATCACCGGTGTTGTTGCAACGGTCGTCATTGTCCTTTCAATACCCTTTTATGTTCTGAAACATACGTATATCTCCCCGGTTTCAGAGGGTGTTCAACCGAAGCCGGCGGCTACTTTTGTCGGCTCAGGAAAGTGCATGGACTGCCACAAAAACGAATACGACAAATGGCAGGATTCTCACCATGATCATGCCATGGAGGTTGCCGATGAGAACACCGTTTTAGGAGATTTTGACGACGCTATTTTTGAAAACCATGGGGTCACCTCCCGTTTTTATCACAAGCAGGGCAGGTATTTTGTTCATACACAAGGGCCAAACAACAAGATGGGTGACTTTGAAGTCACGCATACCTTTGGCTGGTATCCCCTTCAACAGTACCTTGTCCCCTTTCCAGGCGGTCGGTTGCAATGCCTTCCCCTTGCATGGGATGTCAGAGATAAAAAGTGGTATCATCTTTACCCAAAGGAACCCCTTGACCCAAAAGACTGGTTGTACTGGACAAACGCGGGTCAGAACTGGAACGGTATGTGCGCCGAGTGTCATTCCACCAATCTGAAAAAGAATTATGACTTAAAAACCGATACCTACCAGACGACCTGGTCGGATATCGACGTGGGGTGTGAAGCGTGTCACGGGCCTGGATCTCGTCATGTGGAGTGGGCTCAAATGCCGGACATGGCTCGGCCCCAAGTGGAGAACTATGAACTGGTGGTGAAAACGTCCGGGATCAGCTCGCGCAAGATGGTGGAGCTGTGTGCGCCGTGTCACTCACGTCGGTCGGCACTCGGAGATTACACCCATTCAGAACCTGACTTTCTGGACAGCATGCTGCCCAGCCTGGTTGCCGAGAATTTGTATTTTGCCGATGGTCAGATTCTGGATGAAGTCTATGTTTACGGATCTTTCACCCAGAGCAAGATGTATCATCGGAATGTGCGATGCAATGACTGCCACGACGTCCACAGTGTCAAGATTTTAAAAGAGGGCAACGATCTCTGCTTGCAGTGTCACAGAGCCCATGAATATGACACAAAAGCGCATCATTTTCACAAAAAAAAGGGCGAAAAGGGAGCGCCCATTCTATCGGCAGACGGAAGCATCCTGTTCGACCTCGGCACCGGCGCTGACTGCGTCCAGTGCCATATGCCGGGACGAACCTACATGGGAATTGACTATCGGCCGGACCACAGTTTTCGGGTGCCGCGCCCCGACCTGAGCATAACCATAGGGACCCCCGATGCCTGCAAACGGTGTCACATCGATAAAACCTCCCGATGGACCGATGAGACCATCTCCAAGTGGTATGGGCCGGGTAGAAGGCGTCACTACGGAAATATCATCGACGCCGGGCGCAAACGGCTATCCGGTGTCCGCAAAGACCTCATCCGACTGGCTGGAGATCCCCTCTACCCCGTTATCGTCCGGGCAACGGCCATATCCCTTTTGAGCGCCTACCCCGGTGAGGATACCTTCCAGTCCATGAAACTGGCGTTGATGGATGACGAAGCGCTGATCCGTCGTACGGCGGTGGAAACCATTGCGTCGCCAAATCCAAAAGAGAAGACCGAACTCATTGCACCCTTGCTTTATGATCCCGTAAAGGCGGTACGCATTGAAGCTGCCCGCCGGCTGGCCGAAGACTCCTCCAGAAGCCTGGATCCTGACCAGGAGAGGGTTTTTCAAACCGTCTTGAAAGAATATGTCGCATCCATGGAATACAGTGCCGATTTTTCCTTTGGCCGGTTTAATTTGGGGAATCTCTTCGTTGCCATGAATCAACCGGAGAAAGCCATCCGTAACTATCTGGCTGCCATTAAAATCGATGACCTGTTCTATCCGGCCAAGGTCAACCTGGCCATGTTTTACAATAAAAGCGGCGAGAATGACAAAGCAGAAGAACTGTTGCGCCAAGTTGTAAGCACGCATCCGGAACTGCATGAAATTTCGTATTCATTGGGACTTTTGCTGGCGGAAATGAAGAAATACGATCAAGCGGTGGTCTATCTTGAAAAGGCGGCAAGGGGCATGCCGGAACGCGCCCGTATTCACTACAACCTCGGGTTGCTGTTACAGTACCTCCACAGAGATGAAAAAGCCGAGCAATCCCTGCTCAAAGCATTGGAGATAGACCCGAACAGCCTGGAGTATCTCTATGCCCTTGCTGATTTTTATCTGAAAAGGGGGAAATTTCAAAAAGCAAAAGATATGGCACAGCAATTGGTTGTGAAACATCCCAACGCGCCCATCGGTCAAACGTTGCTTGGGATTATTATGCAGAATTTGCCAAAAGCGAATCCATAGAATCAACATCATTTATGGGTCCTAATTTATATCCCTGAAATCTTCTACACCTCAATACCATATCAGCAAACGACAGGGTTGGTGATTCTGCAATCCATATCTAAAATGAGTGAGACAGGTATTTTTTACTGCAGCGAACGAACGGACTTCATGTTGGAGTTTGAACCCATAAACATCTGGAGGTAACCATGGCTTTCTGGCAGCGACTCCTTATAACGGTTTTAATAATGTTGGCAACCAGCTTTTTAATGGGTGCTGTTTGGCGATCCGTTTTTAACATGGTCATACCCAGTTATATAGCGGGGATTGTCGGCGGGCTGACAGCGTTGCCGGTCTGGGAGCTTCTAAAGCGAATTAAATCGAAGAAGGAAAAAATTTAGACACAAAAAACAGGTGGCGGTCACTAGGATGCTTCCGGGTCCGCATTTCGGCAGTAAAAGAAGTTGACGGCTTTCATGCTCATCACCACCTCGAGGTTCTGATTCATCACTTCGATGAAGGAATGGACGATACCGCGATCCGGCTTGGATCGTGAACGCTTTGTTTCTAAAACAGTCACCCGGGCGGACAGTTCGTCTCCGGGGCGCACCGGTTTGAGCCAGCGAAGCTCGTCGACCCCCGGCGAGCCCAGGCTTGCCACTTTTGAAAGGAAGTGTTCGGAGAAAAGCCGCATCATCAGTCCGGCGGTGTGCCATCCGCTGGCGATCAGGCCGCCATAGATGGTTTCTTTTGCGGATTCGGGATCAGTGTGAAACACTTGGGGATCGAAGCGCCGGGCAAAAGAGATTATCTCTTCTTGTTCCACGGCGATGGCGCCGAGTTCGTACACCGAGCCGGCCAGGTAATCTTCGAAGTAGCGATTCTCCACAGGAACGTTTAACGTCTCGTTGCTCATATTTCTCCTCTTAAGAGCAGTTTCCTAAGGGCCTCCACCCTCGGAGTTCTTCAGGGGATTCACTCCGGCTTCAAAAAAGCACCGGGCCATGTGCCCCGAAAATTTGCTTACGGTCATAAAAAATAATTTTTCAAAAGTAAATCATTTTTTTAATATTTATTGTCATTTCCACGGGGATCATTTAGGATATAAGCGTTTATTTTTTTTACCCGGATCGATTGCAAACAACCTTGGAGAATAATTCATGAGTCACCCTTCGAACAAAATCATATGCTCGATGTTTCAAGTGAGCAAGTTTTACGATAAAAAACCTGTTATCAAGGACATATCACTGTCTTATTTCTACGGCGCCAAAATCGGCGTTCTGGGCCTGAACGGCTCGGGAAAAAGCTCTCTTTTACGCATTATGGCGGGAGTGGACACGGAATTCAACGGCCAGTTTACTTTATCACCCGAATACACCATCGGGCATCTGGAGCAGGAACCGGTCCTCGACGACTCGAAAACAGTCCGGGAAATTGTCGAAGAAGGCGTGAAGGAAATCGTCGACCTGATGAATGCGTTCAATCGGATCAACGAAAAATTCGCCGAACCCATGTCCGATGAAGAGATGGACCGTCTGATCCAGCAGCAGGGAGATATCCAGGAAAAACTGGATGCAGCCGATGCGTGGGATCTGGACTCCCGCCTGGAGATGGCCATGGATGCGCTCCGATGTCCGGCCGGCGATACTCCGGTAAAAGTATTGTCCGGCGGTGAAAAGCGCCGGGTGGCACTTTGCCGGCTTCTCCTTCGCAAACCGGACATTTTACTTCTGGACGAACCCACCAACCATCTGGATGCCGAAACCGTAGCCTGGCTGGAGCACCATCTTCAGCAGTTCGAAGGGACCGTAATCGCAGTCACCCATGACCGGTATTTTCTCGATAATGTGGCCGGCTGGATTCTCGAGCTCGATCGGGGCCACGGCATTCCCTGGAAGGGAAATTATTCTTCCTGGCTCGAACAAAAGGAGCAACGCCTCAAGCAGGAGGAAAAAACCGAAAGCCATCGCCGAAAGACCCTTCAGCGTGAGCTGGAGTGGATCCAAATGTCCCCCAAGGCCCGACAGACCAAGTCCAAAGCCCGTATCAACGCCTACGAAAAACTCCTGTCACGGGAAACCGCTTCCCGCGGCATGGACCTTGAAATCTACATTCCGCCGGGACCGCGCCTGGGCAATCTGGTGGTTGAGGCTGAAAATGTTTCCAAGGGCTACGGCGATCGATTGCTGGTGGAGGACATGTCGTTCTTTCTGCCCCCGGGTGGCATCGTCGGCGTGATCGGCGCCAACGGCGCCGGAAAAACGACGCTCTTTAGGATGGTCACCGGCCAGGAAGCTCCGGATACGGGCCACATCCGTATCGGTGAAACCGTCCAAATGGCCTACGTGGACCAGAGCCGGGAGAGTCTTGATCCGCAAAAAACGATTTGGGAAGTGATTTCCGGCGGCGCCGATGTCATCGAACTCGGCAACGTGTCGGTCAAATCCCGGGCCTACGTGGCCAGATTCAATTTTACCGGGCCGGACCAGCAAAAAAAAGTCAGCATGCTCTCGGGCGGAGAACGCAACCGCGTACACCTGGCCTGCATGCTCAAGCAGGGTGCCAACGTCATCCTTCTGGACGAGCCGACCAACGACCTGGACGTGAACACCCTTCGGGCCTTAGAGGACGCGCTGGAAAATTTCGCCGGATGCGCGGTGGTTATCAGCCACGACCGGTGGTTTTTAGACCGTATTGCCACGCATATCCTGGCCTTTGAAGGAGACAGCCAGGCAACATGGTTCGAGGGGAATTATTCGGATTATGAAACCGACCGGAAGAAACGGATAGGCGCAGAGGCCCTTAGGCCCCATAGGATCAAATACCGCCAGTTAACCCGAGGTTGACCTCAAAGTTGCAAAAGTCGAGGATTGTCCGCCTCTGGCGAGCTTCGGTACGGTTTACCTTGAGGCGCCCTCTGCTATGCGTTCAAGGGCTTCCCAGCGAAGGTATGCGGCTTCGATTTTTTGCTCCACTTCAGCCAGACGGGACTTTGCCTGTGCGATCTCCCCTTTTGTCTTTTTGTAAAAATCCGGATCGGACATAAACTCATAAAGGGATTTCTGATCGGCTTCAAGGCGGTCGATCTTTTGGGGCAAATCCTTTAACTCCTGCGCTTCCTTGTATCCCAGCTTTCGTGTTTTTGGGGATTTGGGTTTTGGCGTTGACTTTTTACCGGCTTTTTTTCCCGGAGGGGGCAACGTTTCGGTTTTTGGCCGTTGAAGCAGCCAATCATCGTACCCCCCGGCGTATTCACCAACCTCTCCTTGGGTGTCAAAGGCAAGGGTGCCGGTAACCACATTGTTCAAAAAGGCTCGGTCGTGACTTACGATCAAAAGCGTCCCGGAATATTCAAAAAGAACGTCCTCCAAAAGTTCGAGGCTTTCCACATCGAGATCGTTGGTCGGCTCGTCCAGCACCAAAACGTTGGCGGGTTTTGCAAAAAGTTTTGCCAGCATCAGCCGGTTTTTTTCTCCACCGGAAAGAATATGGATGGGTGTGCGGCACCGCTCCGGCGCAAAGAGAAAATCCTGAAGATAGCTGATCACATGGCGCTTTTTACCGTTAAAAACGATAAAGTCGTTTCCCTCTCCGATATTTTCCCGAACGGTTTTTTCCATATCGAGCTGGAGTCTGAGCTGGTCGAAATAGGCGATCTCAAGATGGGTGCCGTGGCGGACCCGCCCGGTGTCCGGGGTAATTTCTTTTAAAAGGATTCTCAGCAACGTTGTTTTTCCCACACCGATGGGACCGATGATTCCCACCTTGTCCCCCCGCATGACCACCGTGGAAAAATCCCGGACGATGATTTTTTCTCCAAGAGAAAAGCTTACATCCTTTGCCTCGATGACGAGCTTTCCGGTCCGGTCCGCCTCCTGTACCTGTAACCGGACACTTCCAATTTTTTTTCGGCGGGATTGCCGTGCCTCTCGCATGGCTTTCAGGGCTTTGACCCGACCCTCGTTTCGGGTTCTGCGCGCCTTTACCCCCTGTCTGATCCAGACCTCCTCTTGGGCCAGTTTTTTGTCGAAGACCCCGTTTTGCCGCTCTTCAGCATCAGCAGATGCCTGTCTCCGCTTTAGATAGGTTTCATAATCGCAGTCGTAGGAATCAACTCGCCCCCGATCCAGTTCAATGATCCGGGTGGCCATCTTTTTCAAAAAGACACGATCGTGGCTGACAAAAACAAGGGTCGCTACATTTCGCAGAAAATATTCTTCCATCCAAATGATGGAATCGATGTCAAGGTGGTTGGTGGGCTCGTCCAGCAGAAGAAGGTCCGGCTCCAGGGCAAGGGCCCGGGCCAAAAGTGCGCGTCGTTTCAAACCCGCCGAAAGATCCGCGAATTTTTTTTCTGGATCGAGCCCGGTACGGGACAGAATGCTTTCAACTCGCCTTAAAAGCTCCCACCCATTTTCGGCGTCCAGCCGATGTCGCAACACATCCTGAGTTTTCGTAAGTTTCGAAAAATCCTCATCGGCGGCGGTTTCGAGCTTTCTGCATATTCCGTGGTATTCCACAAGGGTTCTCCCTTTTTCACCGAAACCTCCGGCAACCACATCGAAAATCGCCTGGTCGAATCCAGAGGGCACATCCTGCTCCAGCACAGAAACGGTGATTCCCTGCTGCCGCCAGATATCCCCACTGTCAGGAAGAATTTCACCGCTCAACAGCTTCAGCAGACTGGTCTTGCCCACGCCGTTGCGTCCCACCAGGCATACACGCTCTCCTTTTTCTATCTGGAGGGTTATGTTTTCGAGCAGCGGGGGATCACCGAATCCCCAGCACAGGTCTCGAATACCGATCAGCGCCATAACTATATCCTCTTTACATCCTAGTTGAAATGCTTTCGTAAACGTTCATAATTTTTCAAATATGGTTGAATCTGTAAAGGGATTTCTGCACGAATGTTCCCAAGAAGCAACATAAAAATTTTTCGGTGATTTTTTTTGAGTTCTTGCCCCAAAGCAATGGCAAAATAGCCCGTTTATCCTGTTTAAGGGAACGGTCTTGGATCCGGAACATCCTGAATTTTCGCTCATTTAGGTTTTTTAATCCAAGCGGTCTTGCTTTAAAAATATTGAATTGTTAGAGTGGATGTGTATCGTAAGTTTTTGATGAACACCGTCAATCGGGAAATTGAATGCATCCCACGGATAAAAAAACCATCCTGGTGGTGGAAGACGACCCCAACACCGCAGCCCTTGTGGCCCTCTATCTGGAGCGAGAGGGATTTGGGACCCAGGTGGCTCGGGACGGTTCCGAAGCCTTGTCCCTGGCTGAACGCCATCGGCCGGTTCTGGTCATTCTGGATCTGATGCTGCCCCGCATGGATGGCTGGGAGGTCTTTCGTCGCCTGCGTCGCCGCTCAGAAGTCCCGGTGATCATGCTTACGGCCCGGGGCGAAGAAGTCGACCGGGTGGCCGGCCTCACCCTTGGGGCCGACGACTACGTGGTCAAACCCTTCAGCCCCAGGGAACTGGTGGCCCGGGTCCAGACCGTGCTGAGACGAACCGCACACCCCCGAATCGAGGCCGGACACTTGCATGTCCACGAAGATCTGGTGCTCGACACGGAGAAACGACGCCTGACCCTTTCCGGCGAAACCGTCCCCACAACCCCCCACGAATATTCACTACTCCGGGCGCTGATGGAGCGCCCGGGCCGGGTTTTTACCCGGGATGAGCTTCTCGATAGACTCTACCCTATGGGTGAAGCCGTTGTCATCGACCGGGTCGTAGACGTCCATATCGGCAAGCTGAGGCAGAAAATCGAGCCGGACCCCTCCAAGCCCCGGCGCATCATCACCGTTCGCGGCTTGGGCTACCGGTTCGCCGATTCGGTTCAATCGCCGAATCAATTGTAAATGAAGGAAACTGCACCCATGAAACGTCGACTGATCTGGAAGCTCTTGTTGATTAACCTGTTGGTTATCGTTTTCGTTTTGGTCATTGTCTGGGTGTCTATCGACATTTTGGCCGCCGGCTACTTCGTAACCCTAATGGAGCGCTACCAGATCTCCCCGGAGCCGGCCCACGCCATGTTCGTGAGCGCCGTTCACCGTTACCTGCTCTGGGCCTGTTTGGCTGCCGCCATACTGGCCACGGCACTCAGTTTCCTTATGATGCGCCGTGTCCTCTCTCCATTGAGCCGAATGACCACCATCGCCCGGCAGATTGCCGCCGGCGACTTCGACGGTCGGGTACCGTCGGCCGCAGAAGACGAAGTGGGCCAGCTCGCCACAGCCTTCAATCGGATGGCCAAAAGTTTAGAAGAGATCGAAAACCTTCGTCGCAGTCTGATGATCGACGTGGCCCACGAACTCCGAACCCCCCTGACCAACATGCGCGGATACCTGGAAGCCCTTCAGGACGAGGTCCTTCCCCCCAACACCGAGACCTTCACCCTGCTCCACGAAGAAACCCTTCGCCTGGTGGATCTGGTGGAAGACGTACTCCAACTCGCACGGGCCGATGCCGCCCGAGGGAGGCTTCAGCAGCAGCCGGTGGATCTTTTGGCCTTGATTCAGGAGATGCGAACAGCTTTTGCGGCTCGACTGCTGGAAAGTAAAATCGAGGTGTCCCTTCATCTTCCCCATACGATGCTTCCGGTGTCTGCCGATCCGGACCGAATCTCCCGGGTGCTGCGCAATCTGATGGACAATGCCATCCGCTACACACCCCCTGGCGGAAACCTGGAAATCCATGTGATGACCGGTGACGGCCGGGTTCAGGTGGCATTGACCAACACCGCTGAAAATATCCGCTCTGAAGACATTCCCTTTCTCTTCGAACGCTTTTTCAGGGGAGAAAAATCCCGCTCCCGGGAGCACGGCGGGGCCGGTATCGGGCTGGCCATTGTCAAGGAACTCGTTGAAGCCCACGGCGGCAGCGTCGGCGCAAGGCTCGAGGAAGACCGAATTCGGATCTGGTTTGAGCTGCCTGCTTAGCGCCACTCTTTGGAAAACTGCCCTTCCCGACTTGAACTTCTATTTACCGGAAAATACCCCATCACAACCAACTGAATCGACGTTAGACTTCCACAGATAGCAGATAGCTGAAATCAGGGCTAAACACAGATCCGTCAGACATATACCTGGTTTTAGAGATGGATGATATCTTCACCGGAAAGGATGCTATCTCAGATCTTAAAAGCAGTCTTTGGGCGGGGTTGGATAAACGGGTCAAGACACCCCTGAATAGTTCAAGTTTGAAGTATGATATCACAACCAATTGAACCAACTTCAAAATTCAAGATACATACCAGGTATTTAAGGTTTCGAAGATCCGATTGAACGCTCAACTTTTATAACCGATTCTTCTTCAGCTACTCCGCGCCGGATATTAATCATTAACTTATTGACATGTTTTTAAAATATTCATATCTTTCACTCACAAAATAAAGGAACATTGTTAAAATTGGGGGGAAATAAAGATGCGTAATTTAAAATCACTCTTTTTAGTACATTTTTTCATTATTATACCTTTTATTATACCTTCATATGGTACAGATGTTGCTAAAATAGCTATATTAGATACCCAAAAAATTCTTGATGAATCGATAATTGGTAAAAAAATGAAAAGTGAACTCAAAAAAATCGGTGCCGATTATTCTGCTGATCTTGAAGCCAAAGAAAAGGAATTTCAAAAGCTGCAAAATGAACTTAATACACTGTCTTCGTTAAATAAAAACTCTTCGGTCGAAAATACGAAAGAGTTTGATAAAAAAACCGGTATGTTAGAAATAAAATTTTACGATCTTAAGCAACTGGAGAAAAAATACCATAATGATTTTAGAAAGGAGGAAATAAAAAGATTTAACTACACAAATAAAATTATTCAAGAAATTTTAGATGAAATAGGAAAAAAGGAAGGATATCTCTTTATTAAGAATACACGTGGGACCCTTTATTTTGCAGAAGATATAGACATTACAGATAACGTAATAAAACTATTAGATTCTCGGTATAAAAAAGACGAGGGTAAAGATAATAAAAAGAAGCCATAGCAAAACAAATTCATCTTTTCCTTTAGTATTCAGCAACCCAAAAGAACATTCACGATTCTGTTTGGGAAAAGCATAAGAATAAACCTTTTCAATTTCAGGCGTAATACTTTTTTGCATATATCATAAAATCCAAAAGGGTAAACCTTTAAAAAAATTTGCCTTTATCCAGAAACGAATAATTATTTTACAGCTGTTTTCAAAGCCTTCCAGCTACAAATTTTGGAACTTTACTTGCCGCAATATCTATCTCTTTTCCTGTTTGATGATTTCCTAACAGAATCAATGTTTTTTGATTTGAATTTGTAAAGTTGGTGAGACGGCGCCATAAGCATGTCGGCGCTCCTGATAACAGGATAAAGTCTCTTTGGATAGAGAACGTCCTAACGCCCCAGGGCAAAGACATGATCCTGGAACTTGGACCGATGGTCACCGTCCCACCATAAATAACTTGCCATATTTTTACTTCTTCCGCAATATGTTTTAACCAATTGGAGTTGTGCTCGCTTGCCATCGCCACAGGTTAAAGCACCTCAATTTCCAGTACATATATCTTATTTCTTACAGAAATGCAAAAAAGGCAAACCCGGTGAAATGGATTTGCCTCATTGAAAAACAATATCACACGTATTTTATGGACATGATATGTGCAGTTCCATAGCAGATCACACAACTGGAAGGATGGAATACTTTGGATCAAACAGACCCAAAATTTATCATGCATCATAGACGAACAAAAACCCGGGATGTTTCCACCTCCGGGTTTTTAATGTCAAGCATGCTCAGAAAGAATTATTTGAATTCGATCCTCCAGAACACACCAAAAATGGTGGTATCGCCATTGTCGTAATCAACACCGTCTTCGGTTGTCTGTTGATTATCCTGATAGATGAATTCCGGGATAATATAGAAACCAGGCGCCCCTGAATTACGGGGAAAGTATCTGCAGTTGAAATCTAAGGGTTCGCGAAAAAACAACTTCGCAGAATTGGCGCTCAGATTTGGTTCAGGTTTGGCCGATCCGAGAGAGCAAAACCACAGGAATAGCGAGCTATTTCGCGGATTTTGCGAGTGAGGTATCGGTCAAAGATGGGCTAAAGGTGAGATGCAAAAATGTGAAGTTATTTTTTCGCGAGCCCTAAGTGGGGACAACGGTGACGTCTTTAGATGCCGGGTGTTTCACGTAAGTTTTTTAGAGGTGACCTTTATAGGGCCGGAGTCACGAATAGGGGTTGGATCAATCGATTCCGTAGACATCATTTTCGCAATCCTGTTCAGGGAACTTAAAATCATCAATTGTTCCCACTCTTCTATCTGTGAAAAATAAATCATAAATGTTTCCTGAAGCGGCGGTGGAGCCAACGCAAGAAGATCCTTACACTTTTCAGACAGAGTAATCAGAACACGACGTTTATCCCGATTGCTGCGCCTTTTAATGATCAGATCTTTTTTTTCAAGCCTGTGAATAATATCTGTTACGGTTCCCTGGCTTAAACTGATCCTTATTGCCAGTTCTGAAACAGTCATTTCTCCATTTGACAATTCCTGGAGTATAATAAGCTGAGGACCGGTCAAACCGAATTTTTTGTCTAGGTATTTCGAGTGCAGATCAACAGCCTGTGTAATTTTCCTTAATGAGATCAGGAGTTCCCTGCAACGTATATTGTATATCCGATCCAATTTTTCACCCTTTTAAAATTGGCGATTTTTCTCATACTAGACGGATAATTATCTCAAAAGCAACAGATTTTTTACCCCTTCAGAATATCAAATGCGTGATCAGTTTAAAGCCATCGCAGAGGAGAGCACGCCTGTTTCATCATTATAATCAACCAAGCCCGGAGATTCGAATTTATCACGATTAAAAAAGAAAGTTTTGTCTCCGAAAGCGGGTTTCAATTCATTAATCCAGCGGGCTTTTTCATCATATTCAGAATAAAACGGTTTGTTCACCCAGTCAGAAGACCTGCCCTGGATAAAAGACATGGAGATGTACTTTTTTCCGTTTATTTCAGGTATTCCATCGATTTTAATCTTTCCATAAAGCGCTGACATGCTCGGTCCCCTGACTGTTCTTGCAAGACCACTCACATGACTGAACGCCTTTCTGTAAATGTCATAAGCCTTGACCAGAGGGATAGAAAAGAATCTATGGGATCCAGTATTTCTGGGTACAAACATATAATATGGAATAATACCCATGTTAACCTGATCCACCCACATTTTTTCCCAGATGGCAGAAGAGCAATTTACATGATTCAAAACGGGTGACTGGGACCTGATAACCGCACCGGTCTGCCGGATCCGTTTCACAGCCTCACGAAAGGCACTGGTGGACATCTCCCGGTAATGATTAATGTGAGCCATTATGGAAAGATGAATACCGGAATCGGTAACCTTCCTGAAAAGTTCCAGTATTTTTTCAGAATCCTTATCTGTCAGGTATCTGTAGGGCCAGAAAGAGAGAGATTTTGTCCCGATTCTGATGGTTCTCAGATTGGAAAAACTTGAATTCAGCAAAGCATCGATATAGATCTCCAGTCTGCCTGCATTCATAACCATGGGATCACCACCAGAGAAAAGAACATCTGTGATTTCAGGATGCCGCTTAAGGTATTCAACAGACACTTCCGCCTGTTTCAATGTCATTTTATAATCCGTCATTCCGGTAAACTGCGGCCACCTGAAGCAGAAGGTACAATAGGCATGGCATGTCTGGCCCTGGGCCGGAAACACAAGCATTGTTTCGCTGTATTTATGCTGGATTCCACTGACCTTGTTTCCATCCAGTTCCGGGACATTACATTCAAGTTGACCTGCCGGGTGTGGATTAAGGCCAAGCCTGATTCCATCAACAGCCTGGTTGATGGCGGAATTGTCCGCACCGGATTTCAAAAGACCGGAGATCAGATCGAAATGTTTCCGGTTTATCAGCCTTTTATGGGGGAAATTAATGGTAAACAACGGATCATTTTCATAATTATCCCAATCTATAAGTTCATCAACCACATAATTATTGGTTTTAAAGGGCAAAATCCTACCGACAACATCTATGTCGGAGATGGCAGTTTCACGCAGAAATTTTAACTGGGGAATCTTATGATAGTTTTTGAGTGTATACGGTCTGTATTTCATAAAATTAAAATTTGTTCTCCTTTTTTTATTTGTATCCAAAGTAAAAATCGCGAATTTAGCATGGTTTTTAATTGGAGTCAATGCTTTATTAAAAACGGTTTTTCCCCTTTTAATGCACTATTGCAGGAAAGACAATATTCATAATAGCCATTTATACTTTCTTTTCAAACCTTTGTACTGATTGGAATATTCCGCTGCAAGCTAAGGAGCATCTAACTAAAGGAATACCCCATTTAGCACTCCAAACAGCGGGGAATTAAACCCCAAAAAAGATTAAATCAAGTTCGTCTACCGACACTTTTTATCAAATCTTTACATTCACGTTACACATCCTTTACCTTGAAGCGTTAGTTTTGGTTCAACGGTGGAATCACCGGCTTTATCCCGGCGGCGCCAAGCGCCTTGGCAAGATATCTTAAGCCTCGATTTGCGAAAGCTTCGGATTATGATTATCTTAAAATTTAATACGTCGATTTTGGAGAAGATTCGAAAAGACAAGATTCAATATGAAAAACAATGTTATCTATAAATATCGCCCTGTCGTCAACGTTATGTCAGGGTAGCGTAACGGAGGTGGAGCATGAAACCCATATACTTCGCAATCACCCTTTTGCTAATAATTTTTTTCGGCTATCACCAACTCATGAGCATGGATCATAAGAATACACCCATGAAGGATCATACCGGGAACACTGCATCGGCCGTGTTTGCCGGCGGCTGCTTCTGGTGCACGGAATCGGATTTTGAAAAGGTCGACGGCGTCATCGAAGTCATTTCCGGCTATACCGGCGGTCACGTCCAAAAACCGACCTACAAAGAGGTCTCCGGAGGCGGTACCGGCCACATAGAGGCCGTAAAAGTGATCTACGATCCGGCCAGAATCAGTTATGAGAAACTCCTGGCGGTGTTCTGGCAGCACGTGGATCCCACGGATCCGGGCGGCCAGTTCGTGGACCGGGGCGCCCAGTACCGGAGCGCCGTCTTCTACGCCAACGACACTGAAAAACGCTTGGCCGAAGAATCCAAGGAGCGCCTGGCGGCCTCGGGCCGATTCCACAAGCCCATTGCCACGAATATTCTCCCGCTGGGCGAGTTCTATCCGGCCGAGGACTACCATCAGGACTATCATAAGAAAAACCCGATCCGATATAACTGGTACCGCTCCGGGTCGGGCCGCGACCAGTTTCTTGAAAAGACTTGGGGGGACCTGGAGACCGGCATGGAAAAAACCGGCCCCTCCCCGGGCATGGGAAAAGAGAACATGAAGCGCAAGATGAAACCCGATATGGAAAGCAAGATAGAGGGAAAGGCGGATACCATGATGACCGAAACGTCCGTCACCATGTCCCCGGACCAGGGAGTGTATACCCGGCCCGGCGACCACGAGTTGAAGATGCGGCTGAGCCCCATGCAGTACAAGGTCACACGCCGGGACGGCACCGAACCGGCCTTTAACAACGAATACTGGGACAATCACGAGCCGGGCATCTATGTGGACATCGTCAGCGGAGAACCCCTGTTCAGCGCCAAGGACAAGTTCGACTCGGGTACGGGCTGGCCCAGTTTCACACGACCGCTGGAACCGGAAAACATTGTGAAAAAAACGGACCGGACCCTGTGGATGGAACGGACCGAGGTTCGCAGCCGCCACGGCGACAGTCACCTGGGGCATGTGTTTGACGACGGCCCGGCACCCACGGGCCTGCGTTACTGTATCAACAGCGCGGCCCTTCGCTTTGTCCCGGTGACAAACCTGGAAAAAGAAGGCTACGGAGAATACCGGAAACTGTTCGAGTAGTCGGTATCTCTGAGCCCGATTCCGGATTTTCTTTTGATAATTTTAAGGCAGCGCCAAAACCACAGGGCAAACGCATTTGAATCCCAATAGAGAGAGAACGCTCCACGGCGGCGCATATCTCTTTCCAACCGACGGGAACTTGTGCTCGAGCACCCGTAAGCCCGAGCCGTGCCGGAGTTATAAAGAAATTTTCGTCAATAAAATATTACATGGATGTTTTAAATTATAATTTCATTCGGCTCGGTCTAACGCGTGCTAAAGCCCTTCAAACAGCCCGTCGGTTTCCAAGAGAAACACGCCGTCGTTTCGCTGTACCGAAATCAAATGCGTTCACTCTGGCCAAAAACAGGTTATTCCTTGACAAAAAAAGTGCCCCGGTGTACGGATAAGTCAAATTTGGAATGATTATTGACGAGTTATGCTCAGGCTAAAGGGCCATCCCGACTCGGGGATGGCCCTTTTTTTATGGAGGAATGAGAAATGAAGACGTTAAAACAGAACGCGTGGTTGCTATCGTTGGTCACCATTTTAACATTCGGCATCGTTTTCGTCCTGCCAGGTTCTTCCTGGGCCGAACCGCCCAAAGAAATCAGAATCGGGGCCACGGTATCCATGAGCGGCAAATTTTCCACGGAAGTGGGACCGTTTAAACAGCTGATGGATGCGTATGCTGCGGAAATCAACGCCCAGGGCGGGATATATGTCAAAGGGGCGGGAACAAGACTCCCCGTCAGATTCATCGTCTATGATGACAAGAGCG
>JAHECI010000268.1 GCA_024641825.1 Desulfobacterales bacterium
GTGTGACATACTGGTGCCGCCTGAAAACGGCCGTTTACTTTCCATTCATATTCCCCATGCCGTAGAGAAATCTTTTGCCGGTGCCGGCCATCTCATTTATCTGGAATGTGCTCAGGATTTCAACGAGACTGTTATGAAATTTTTCCGTAATAAGACTTATACCCCATTTGTAAATTGACACTTTGTGGGTCTTTGTATTATGCTAAGTCATTGAAATGACCAGACACGTAGACGTCAAAGTGAAGCGGGAAAGCACACTCCCTGAACGCGCACAAGTGTGTCTCAGCCAGAATTTCTATTGAAATTTGAGGATTCAGTGATTCGGGAGATTAACAAAAAAAGTCGTCGGCAAACATTTTTGAGTATGGTTATTTTATCCATTCTCATGATTATCGCGGTGAGTATATTTATTACCCAATCCCGGTATAACCTTTCGGTATTACAAAAAGATGCGTTTTTACCGGAGCCGAATAAAAACCAACCATCTTCCCCATTGTCTCCGAACGCATCCTTTGTTCCCTTACCTGAAGGCATACAGCCCCTCACATCAGCGGAGACATTTGATGTCCGCAATCTTTCCGACAAAATAGACGGTAAGGCGGAATTATATTTATCCGCCGGTTTTACCCGTTTGGTCAGTCAGCGCTTTAAGGATGAACGTGAAGCCGATCTGTGGATGGAAGCCTTTGTTTATGACATGGGCAACAGTCAAAACGCTTTTTCAGTGTTCAGCGCCCAGCGTCGGGAAGATGCAGAGCCCCTCGGTTTGGCTCAAAACGCCTACAGGACACCCAACGCTTTTTTTCTGACTCACGGCCGTTATTATGTTGAAATCATTGCATCCAAAGTATCTGAACAGGTGCTTCAGCCCTTAAAAATGATGGCCGAGACATTCATTCGCAACACCCCTGGAGAAGCATCCATTGTCAATGAAGCGGAGCTGTTCCCTGAGCAGGAACTGGTCAAAAACAGTATTGTCTTAATCTCTTCCAATGCTTTTGGTTTTGATGGTTTCGATAAGATATACACCGCCGAATATGAATTTGACGATCACCGTCTCACGGCCTATCTTTCCCATCGTAAGACGCCTGTGGAAGCAAAAAAAATGGTCTCGGATTACACTCAGTTTTTATTGGCATACGGCGGGCAAAATATTGAAGAAAAGTTGCCGATAAAGGACGCTCGATTGATAAAGATTTTAGACACCTTTGAAATCGTTTTTTCCCATGATTCGTATTTGGCAGGCACTCGGGAAGCTTCAACCATTCATCAGGCGAAAACGCTGGCCGTTCAATTATATCATCGAATAAAGGAAAGGGATAATGAATCTCGATCCGAACAGTAACGGATTGAACCGGCGTCAATTTCTGAATCGATTGACCAAAGCAGGAATTTCCATAACTGCCGCCTGTGCCGCGGGTTTCGGGTTCCATGATTCCAAAGGTCCTTTATCATCAAAACCAAAGCAGTCGAACCTTGTCCTGAAGGATTTTTCCATTGGCGCTCCGGGGAAAAAAATGAGCATTGTCCGGGGAGAGGACAGGGTTGCCACCTTACGGCTGGCTCTAAAATCTTTGGGTGGTATTGAAACATTTATACAAAAAGGGGATCGGGTACTGCTAAAAGTCAATGCCGCCTTTGCATCTCCGGCCTTGCTGTCGGCAACGACCCATCCTTCGATCATCAGCGAAATGACACAGCTTTGTTTTCGGGCCGGCGCCGTATCCGTCGTGGTAACGGATAACCCCATTAATGATCCGGCCAGCTGTTTTACCCTGACAGGCATTGCCGATGCCGCCCGCAAAGCCGGCGCCCGGGTGTTATTGCCGCGCGATGACCTGTTCAGTCCCATGACGGTAAAAGGTGCAAAATTGATTCGGAATTGGCCGGTTCTTTACAAGCCCTTTACGGATATCACCAAAGTGATCGGTATGGCGCCGCTTAAAGATCACCATCGAAGCGGCGCATCCATGACCATGAAAAACTGGTACGGACTTCTGGGGGGGCGTCGCAATATCTTTCACCAGGATATACACGGCATTATCATGGAATTGGCCATGATGGTAAAGCCGTCTTTTGTGATACTGGATGCGACCACGGCCATGATGACCAACGGTCCCACCGGAGGCTCTCTGTCAGATCTTAAAAATACCAACACCATGATCGTCAGTACGGATCAGGTCGCTGCCGATGCATTTGGCGCATCTTTACTCGGAAGATCTTTAGACCAGCTTCCGTTTATCGGAAA
Source organism: Desulfobacterales bacterium (assembly GCA_024641825.1). Lineage (GTDB taxonomy): Bacteria > Desulfobacterota > Desulfobacteria > Desulfobacterales > UBA11574 > JAAXQD01. The sequence goes on from JAHECI010000268.1 coordinate 2,249, forward strand.
AGCGGAAGCTGCCGGAATCGGAACCGCGAATTATCTTAACCTGAATCCTGTAATGGCATCAATTTAAATATAAACATCCGGGCTTAGTAGACCCGGCTTTGGTTTATCCCTGGAAGGGGATAATTTACTGTTGAACGTGTTAAATCCGAAATTCGAATCTCTAAATTCGAAACAAATACAAAATTCTAATTCTCGAATGACCAAAACTCTGCTCATAGGTGCCAATAGAATTATGTATTTTATGGAACATTAGAATTTTTGTCATTGGGTATTGTTTCTGATTTCGTATTTCGTGCTTCGAATTTTTTAATCACCTATTCCTAAGGTAAAGCTAAAGTTCTCTGACCCTTGCGATGCGGGACAGGCATGACCCATCGAAGATCCCGCCATGCGGGGAAGGACCAGGTCTTCAAGATCGAAATAAATCTCTATTGGAGCACCATTAAAGAACCATCATGAACATTGTAACCACCCGACGAATCTGCCAAGGGTTCTTTTTTGTCCTGTTTTTATGGTTTTGTGCGGTCACCACCCTTGGAGAAAAATGGTGGCAGTTGCGCGGCTGGCCGGTAAACTGGTTGATTCAACTGGATCCGCTGGTAGGACTGGCGACACTGCTGAGCACCCGAACGGTATATGCCGGTCTCTTATGGGGGCTGGTGACCATCGTATTGACAATAATCCTGGGAAGGTTTTTTTGCGGCTGGATATGCCCCTTCGGTTCCATTCACCAGTTTGTCGGTTTTCTGACCAAACGAAAAACATCAATACCTGAAAAAATAAAACTCAACCGATACCACCCCGGTCAATCGATTAAATATTGGATTCTGATTTTTCTTTTGACGATTTCGGCGCTCGAACTGGCAATCGATTTCATTCGTTTGCCCGAAACCCATCGATTGCTTTTCGGGATACTGGTATTGGCCATATTAACCTGGATGATCCTCAATGCCGTGCGCCAGACACGGGCGAATCCAAAAAAAATTGGTATTGTGTTTTTGATCTTCATTGCCGTCTGGCTGTTGCTCAGCACGCTTTTTAACGGCCATCAAACCTCGGCGGCATCTCTTCAAATCGGACTGCTGGATCCGATTCCGTTGGTGTACCGCTCGATAAACCTTGTTATCTTGCCGCTTGTTGACCGAACTTCTGTATCCATGTCAACCATTCCGCGCGTCTACGACGGTACCTGGCTGATTGCAGCCATATTCCTGGCGGCGGTATTATTAAATCTGGCGGTGCCGCGTTTTTATTGCCGTTTTATATGTCCGGCGGGTGCAATGTTCGGTATATTGAGTCGTCTTGCCATCTGGAGAGTGGGCAAAACAAATAATGAATGTATTGATTGCCATCTCTGCGAAAAGAATTGTGAAGGTGCATGCTCGCCGACATCTCAAATTCGAATAAACGAATGCGTCCTGTGCATGAACTGTCTGAACGAGTGCCGTCATCATTTAATGACGTATCAGATCGCTCCGTCCGCATCAGGTGAAATTCTCGGACCGGATCTGTCTCGCAGACAATTTTTAGCTTCGGCAGTATCCGGAGCCGCCGCCATTCCCATGCTGCGGGTAAGCGGCCATCTCAGCGGAAACTGGGATCCGGCATTGGTGCGTCCTCCCGGCGCCTTGCCGGAAAAAGAATTTCTTTCCCGCTGCATCAAATGTGGTCAGTGCATGCGCATTTGCCCGACCAATGTAATCCATCCGGCCGGGCTGCAGGGCGGTCTTGAGGGATTGTGGACTCCGGTTCTCAATTTTCGTGTGGGAACCAGCGGTTGTCAGTTTAATTGCATTGCCTGCGGAAATCTCTGCCCAACGGCAGCGATACGGCCCATCAGCATAGATGAACGATTGGGAAGAAACCGCTATGCCGACAACGGACCGATTAAAATCGGAACCGCATTCGTCGACCGGGGCCGCTGTTTGGCCTGGGCTATGGACAGACCCTGTATCGTTTGCCAGGAAAATTGCCCGGTGAGTCCCAAGGCTATCCGGACCCGTGAAGTTTTCAGCATGATTGATACGGGTTCCAAGCTGATGGTGGCAAAGGCCGATACCTTATATATTGAGTTTCAAGGCACCGGTCCCGGCATGAATCAACTGGCCACAGGTGACTATTATACCGTGGTTCTGCCGTCAGCCGATCATCGACCGCGGCGGATCGTCAGCAACTGGGAAAGGGGTTTGCGGATTGCCGACGGGCTGCCCTTTGAATCACCGCCGGTGCCGGGAAGCCGCGTTGAAATTCAGATACGGCTGCAGCAGCCCTATGTGGATCCCAAACACTGCATCGGCTGCGGCGTTTGCGAACACGAGTGCCCGGTTCCGGGAAAGCGCGCTATCCGGGTGACGGCAGACAATGAGTCAAGAGCCCCTGAACACGCATTGCTTCTTAAACAATGACGATTTGTTGGGAAAATTTTATAAGAATTCAAGTAAGATACTGAAAAAGATAAATAATTATCGGAGGATATAAAATGCAACGAAATGGCGGCAAATGGTCCCGCAGGGATTTTTTAAAGGCTACCGGTACTGCCGGATTGGGAGCGGTCATGGC
>JAHECI010000269.1:0-1339 GCA_024641825.1 Desulfobacterales bacterium
TATCCCCCACGCCGGCATCAGAGAGCATGGCCGTCAGCTGTTTTTCAGAATAGGACTGGCCGCCGGACGTCCCCAGAAGCATGTTCAGGGAGAACAGGGCCGGGAAAAGCGGCCCGTCCATTGAATTATTTAAGATAAATTCGTGTATCATGATCAAGCCCCCGGGATTAAGGGCGGAAACGGCCTTTTCGATAATTTTGCGGCAGTCTTCGGGCCCTTCCCCGTGGAGAATCTGTGACAGCCATGCGGCATCGTAGATCCCTTCAATCTCATGTTTGAGATAATCTACCGACTTAAAATCGATCCGGTCCTGCAAATTAAATTTAGCGATGGTCTTTTCAGCAAAAGGTCGCGTGGAGGCCAAATCGATAATAGTAGCCTTAAGTTTTGGATTTTTCAGACAAAATTGAATCGAATACGTCCCGGGACCACCCCCAATGTCCAGTAGATGATGACGCGTTGACAGGTCTATTTTCGGTACCAGAACCGGCGCCAGGTTCATGGCCAGGTTGAACATCCCCATGAGAAAACTTTCTCTCCGTTCGTCATCCGTATGCGCGGCGCTGTCTCTCACCGGTTGGCCGGATTTAACCGCAAGATCCAACCTGCTCCAGGAATCCACCAGATGATGATGGTGTAGGATGATGTGGCCGATATACCGGGAAGCATCTCTGACAAGAAACGCCTTACTTAAGGGTGTGTTGGAATAGGTATGGTCATTTTTCTCCAAGAGCCCCATAGCGGAAAGGGCATTAAGAAGCATTCCAACGCCTTTTTGGTCGCCCTGGAGTTTGTCGGCGACATCTTTTTGGGTGAGACGGTTGTTGCCGATCATCGAAAAAATATCGAGTTTGACGCCGGCGTGAAGGGTACAGGCTTCCCAGTAACTTCCGGATGTTTTCAGTATGTTTCCTGGATTCAATTCTTGTGGGGGCATGGTTTTTATCCATCCTCATCGAGTAGAAATTGATTTATGGTTGCCAAGGAATTTCCGTTTAATATAAATATTACCATATCTGTTATGAATTGTTCAATTCATAATATTTTTCTTGGGATTCGAGATCCTTAATTTCAATGTTCATAATATTTTTTGCGTGGAGCAAAAGTGTTAAAAAAATTTGATAAAATACTTTACTTTTCCCAGTCATGACTTATTGTGAAAGCTAATGAATTTTACAGTGGGTTTTTACAAAACTATAAAAATTAAGTGTACCTAGGAAGTGTATTCAGGAGAGATCATGATAAAGGGTTTGAATATCCCGGATGAATTTCAATATACTTTTAAACGTTTGATAAATTTGGCCCCTCATCAACAGAGAAATGACCAGGACACCCAGAA
>JAHECI010000269.1:1439-4788 GCA_024641825.1 Desulfobacterales bacterium
AACGATCAAAGGATGAAGAGGTCGTTGCCATTTGTGAAAATGACTCATGTGCCGTTGACGCGTTGCAAATACTTCTGGGGGCTTCCGCCGGGAAGGGTAATCTCATTTTAAAGGATTACGGAAAAAACGCATATACCATCTTGAACCGATCGGACCAGCGAGCTTACCGGTTTTCCCGTAAAAAACAGTATGGATATACGGGTGATGCCCAAGAAGAATTCGGTCGGCTCGACGCAGCCATTTCATCGGGCACGGCCAGCGAAAAAGAGAAACGACGCCAGAAGATGATGAAATCGGGAGACCTTCTATCAAAACCCTTTGCCGAGGTTTTCGATACAGAGGCGGTCCGGTTTAGTATGCCGCCCTATGCCCCCCTGGCACGATCCGAAGCATGTGCAACGTGCGGCGAAATGACCATGTCCACAAAGATGGTTGAAACAGATGACGGTAACCGGGTGTGTATTCCGTGTTCAGCCCAAACCTGCATCAAGGGTTAATGGGTATTGAACGCGTAAAAATATTTAGCGAGGGCCATCTCATATCTTGTAACAGTTTATAACCCTTTCAAAGATACATCCAACGCCCAATGGATAGGTTCCATCCCGACCTGAAATGTTCACATCCGGCGATGCTGCGCGGTTTTGCCGGCCTGGGCCTAACCGTTTAGCCCAGCCTACTATTTTTGAGTCAGCACATCACTTCCCCAAAAATCGCTCAACTTAGGGTCTATTTTTACGAAAAAAAGGGCAACACTCATGAAGTGCTGCCCTTTAAATAAAATCGACAATATATGCTTAACCGCAGGTGCTTGTTGACCCGCAGCCTGAACATCCTGCTCCGAAATTTATTCCGGATTCGAGTTTAAATCCCATTTCCGAAAAATCTACTTTAATCGGTGTGGCCTTTATCAAAAACTCTTTGTCCACAATATATTTAAAACCGTCGATGTCAAAGACATCGTCTGTGTCTTTTGGCTCATCCAGAGCCATGGCAAGTGACGGGCCGCCTCATCCACCTGAATTTAAAAAGATCCGGATCGGTGCGACCTCTTTTCCTTTAAAATATTCAGCAATCTGTTTCGTCGCTGCTTCCGTAACTTCAACCATTGTATTCTCCTTTTTTAAATAAATTGCCTGTCGGACCTGGCTTAAAATCAGTAACAACATAGTCCCGACTAAAGGATTTGTCAATGGAAGGGGTCAAAAAAAAGTCCAGTTTAATACTGGATTAACTATTAAAAATTGGGTGAGGCGGGGCTTTGATGTTTTGGAATGGGTGATGGGAATATTATTAATTTTAATGATTTTGCCCAAAAATTTTCAGGTATTTCTTATAAACATCGTAGTCTTGGGTGGAGAAAAGGATAAAGACCACTTTTTTTAGGGTGCGGTTGTTCTTTAAAAAATCGCAGGTCGTATCGATTGCGATGCTGCACGCTTCTTTTAGCGGGTAACCGTAAGCGCCGCAGCTTATGGCGGGGAAGGCAATGGACGTAATATGATTTTCAACCGCCAGTTTCAAGCTATTCAAGTAACAGTGTGAAAGAAGTCTCCGATCTTCGTCCGTTCCGCGATAAACCGGACCCACCGTGTGGATGATGTATTTGACGGGAAGATTATAACCGTTTGTTATTTTGGCCATCCCGGTAGAACAACCGCCAAGCTTTCGGCATTCACTTAAAAGTTCCGGTCCGGCGGCTCTGTGGATGGCACCGTCTACCCCGCCGCCGCCCAGAAGCGAACGATTGGCCGCATTGACAATGGCATCGAGTTTAAGGGTGGTGATATCCCCTTGCATGACGTCGACGCGATCGAACCCCCTGTTATTCATCATTAAAGTCTTTCTTCCTTGGTGTTGATGAGGCTTTTGGTTTTTATGGGGTCTGCATCTATCCAGAGACCTTCAAGATCATAAAATTCACGCACGGGTTCGAAAAAAACATGTATGATCACATGACCATAGTCCATCACCACCCAATGTCCTTCTTTTTTCCCTTCAACACGCAACGGTGTTATGCCCTGTTTCTTTAGATCCAGTTGAATATGTTCCGCAATTGCAGAAACCTGACGGTTGGAGCGGCCACTGCAGATGATAAAAACGTCGGCTAAAGAAGTGAGGTTCCGGACATCGAGAACCACCAGGTCGATGGTTTTTTTCCCCAAAGCGGCTTTAACAAAAAGATCAAGGTTCGGATCCATGGAAGGATCAGGCACATTTGTCATAAATAGAGTCCTTTGGCGTTTATTAAATCTTCGACAGGTTCTGGGACCAGGGATTTAATGGTGCGCCCTTTTCTGATACGTTCACGAATTTCTGTCGATGAAATCTCCACGGGGGTGACCTCAAACAGAAAAACCGGTTGTTTCACGTCATGAATGTAGCATGATCGTGAAGCAGAATGTCTATATTCGTCTGAAATTTTCGATTTAATATAACTTCCAAGGTGTTTCCATTGCAAAACCGTGTCCCTTTGCCCTGTTGCGGCTCGAGACATGACGATGAACGGAATCAGCAGGAAAAGATCCTTATAGGATTTCCAGGTATCAACTTCCAAGAATGCATCCAGCCCCACGATAAAGTAGAGTTTTGTATTTTCGGGGAAAATGGATTTAAAATGGCGAACCGTATCGATGGTATATGAAAACCCTGAACGTTTCAGCTCAACATCGGAGACCACAAAATCGGGATCGTCTGAAAATGCAAGTCGGATCATCTCAATACGATCCAAACCATCGATGATCCCTTCCGTCTCCTTGTGCGGTGGAAAGGCCGAGGGGATTAAAAAGATTTTGTCCAGCCCAAACTTCTCTTTTACTTCTCGAATTACCTGGACATGTCCCATATGAACCGGGTTAAAGGTACCGCCAAAGAGTCCTATGCGTTTCAAAAATTCCCCACTTTTCAATCAATAACACTTCAAATGGCCTCAGGATGGCATCGGAAAAAAAGTTGTGGATCCTCGGGAACATTTTTATGGCAGTGGTTCTATGTTCGGATCTGCCCATCTCCATATACCACAAATTTGGTTGTCGTCAGTTCCTCGACGCCCATGGGACCGAAGGCATGCAGTTTTGAAGTGCTGATTCCGATTTCAGCGCCCAATCCCAGCTCTCCACCGTCATTAAACCGTGTGGAAGCATTGACCAGAACCACCGAAGAATCGACTTCCCGCACAAACCGTTTGGCCCTTTCATCACTGCGGGTCACAATGGCTTCCGTGTGGCTCGAGCCGTAATGTGCAATGTGCTTGATCGCCTGGTCCATATTCGCGACCACCATCACGGCCAAAACAAGATCGAGATATTCCGCCGGCCAGTCGGTTTCTTCGGCCTTTTTTGCATCCGGTAAG
>JAHECI010000270.1 GCA_024641825.1 Desulfobacterales bacterium
GTCCAGGCGATAAAACACGATTTTGCCTTCTCTTCGATAGCGTACAATTTTTAAATTTCTGAGTATCCTAAGCTGATGCGAAACTGCGGATTCAGAAGATCCGGAAACGGCAGCCAGATCGCAGACACAAAGCTCACAGGCTGCCAGTGCTGTAACGATTTTAAGTCGGCTCGGGTCGCTCAATGCCTTGAAAATATCGGTGAGACTCCGAAGTGTATCTGAGTCGGGAATATTCTCCATGGCGTGAGCTACTTGTTCTTGATGCAATACTTTTTCCTGGCATTGTTGCACGTTTTACCCCTTAACATATGTTCATCTGTTCATATGTCAATTTGGTAGATGTGTCAATAAAATAGTTGATGCCCTGTTGTTCTTCCCGAATTGGCACACAAGAACAGGGTAACACATTTGATTATCGAATACGTGATATGCACTCCACGACAGCGTATATCTCTTTCCAACCGACTGAAACTTGTGCTTAAGCACCTGTAAGCCCGAACCGCGTCTGAGGTATTTAGAACCATTAATCGCTAACTTATCCTATTGATTGTTTAAGTCATCATTTTATTCGGTTCGGGCTAACGTGTGCTAAAGCCCTTCAAACAGTCATTCGGTTTTCAAGAGAAACACGCCATCGCTACGCTGCACCGAAATCAAATACGCTATCCCTGCACGCAATGAAAATTTATCTTGACAAATTTTGAATATTGGCTAAGATAAAAAATTTATTAAATCACAGTCGAATCCAGGCGTTTCAGGAGGAATTAAAGAGATGTACGCTATCGTTAAAACAGGCGGAAAACAATATAAAATTCAGGAAGGCGATATCATTAGGGTAGAAAAAATTGAGGGAAACATCGGCAATTTAGTTTCTTTTGACCAGGTCCTTATGTTTTCTGATGGTGAAAATACCAGCATCGGCCAGCCTGTACTCGATAATGTGGCGGTAAAGGGACATATCGTAGAACAGGGCAAAGAAAAAAAAATTATTGTTTTCAAATACAAGCGACGTAAAAGATATCGGAGAAAACAAGGACATCGACAACAGTTTACTGCAATCAAAATAGATCAAATCGAAGCGTAAAAAAATGAGACCTTTGTTAAGGAGTTAATATAATGGCACATAAAAAAGCGGGCGGTAGCTCCAGAAATGGACGTGACAGTCAGGGGCAACGTCGGGGGGTAAAACGATACGGCGGTCAAATCGTAAAAGCGGGGAATATTCTTGTTCGCCAGTTGGGAACAAAAATCCATCCCGGAGCCAATGTGGGTATGGGCAAAGATTACACGCTGTTTGCCAAAGTTGACGGTATCGTTGCCTTTGAGAGGCTAGGTCGTTCCCGTAAAAAAGTAAGTGTTTATACAGAGTGAAATTCATTGATGAAGCGATTATCACGGTGCAGTCCGGTAACGGTGGCAAGGGCTGTGTAAGCTTCAGGCGTGAAAAATTTATTCCACGCGGAGGACCGGACGGCGGTGACGGTGGCAAGGGTGGGGACATTATATTAAGTACCACGTCGAGAAAACGAACCCTTTATCACTTTAAATATCAAAAACATTTCAAAGCCGAAAACGGCGCACATGGCCAAGGTAAGCAAAAAACCGGAAAAAACGGCCTAAACCTCACCATTGAACTTCCTCCCGGAACTCTCGTGATTGATGCGGATACCGGACATCTTATCAAAGATCTCGTCGACACCGGTGAAACATTTGTAATTTTAAAAGGCGGTAGAGGCGGCCAGGGTAACACCAAATTTAAAACTTCTACACACCGAACCCCCCGGTTTGCTCAGCCCGGTGAACCCGGTGAAACCAGAACCTTAAAGCTTGAGCTTAAACTGTTGGCCGATGTCGGAATTATCGGTCTTCCCAATGCCGGAAAATCCACACTGATTGCCGCTATTTCCTCAGCCCGTCCTAAGATTGCCAATTATCCCTTTACCACACTGACACCCAGCCTTGGTGTGGTTCAAACCAACCGGGCAGAACCTTTTGTCGTGGCAGATATCCCCGGTTTGATTAAGGGGGCACACCAGGGAACCGGGCTCGGCATCAAATTTCTCAGGCACATAGAGCGAACCCGCATTTTGATTCATCTTATCGATGTCTCATCCATTGATCCTGATGATCCCCTTAACCAATACCGTACCATCAACCAAGAACTTGTCATGTATGATGAAAAGCTTGTGCAAAAGCCTCAAATTGTAGTACTCAACAAACTTGATCTTCCCGATGTTCGGAAAGCAGCTGAAATTTTTCAATCTGCGCTAAAGGACAAAAAAGTATTACTTATATCTGCATTAGCCGGACAGGGGCTTGAGCAATTAAAGTCTCAAATTGTTCACCTATTGGACAGTAATGATGAATGAGAAAAGAGCATCAATTCTTTACAATGCCAGACGAGTGGTGGTAAAAGTCGGCAGCAATGTCCTGACAGAAGATTACGGACTGAATTTAAAAGCCATACGATCCATCAGTCGGCAAATCTGCCGATTAATTGACGGCGGAATCGAAATTATTCTGGTTTCTTCCGGGGCCATGGCTTCCGGGATCAGAAAAGTCGGCCTTGACAAACGGCCGGATGAAATTCCTAAGCGCCAGGCCATTGCCGCCGTGGGCCAGGCCGGACTGATCATGGAGTATGAGAAGGCTTTTGCCCGATATCATAAAAAAGTCGCCCAGATTTTACTGACCGGTGATGACCTCAACAACCGCAAAAGATACTTGAATGCTCGAAACACGCTCTGTATGCTGTTGTCCTGGCAGGTTGTACCGATCATCAATGAAAACGACACGGTGATGATAGAAGAAATCCAATTTGGGGACAATGATAATCTCGCCGCCATGATTACGCTTTTGATGGATGCGGATATCCTGATAAACCTTACCGATATCGACGGCCTTTACACCAGGGATCCCCGAACCAGCCCTGATGCTGACTTTATTCCGCTGGTATCCACCATCGGAGAAGATATAAAAAAGATTGCCGGCGATATTCCGGGTGCTTTAGGAACTGGCGGCATGCTCAGCAAAATAAATGCTGCGAAAAAGGTCACTGCCGCGGGAATTCCAATGATCATCGCGAATGGCGGCAGACCGGATGTTTTGAAAAAGCTATTCTCCGGAAAAAATGTCGGAACGTTTTTTACACCAAACAAGAAAAAGCTGAAAAGCCGCAAGTGCTGGATCGCGTTTACCTTAAAACCCAAAGGCGTTATAAGGATTGATGATGGTGCTGCCGAGGCCATTCTTACCAAGGGTAAAAGCCTTTTACCCAGTGGCATTGTAGGAGTTGAAGGTGAATTCAGTGTCGGCGCTCCGGTTGAATTCAGAAAAACAGACGATGAAACCCTGGGGACAGGACTGGTTAATTACAGTTCAACGGATATCCGAAAGATCATGGGACTTAAATCGAGCCAGATTAAAAACCGCCTGGGACATAAGCCTTACGACGATGTGATTCATCGGGATAATCTTGCGGTTACTGCGGAATGTAATTTGTGATAATTTGTTTTTAAGGGAAAATTCAATGTCAATGGAAACAACAATTGTCAACATGGCCAAAGCCGCCCGGGCGGCTGCCACACAGATGGCCAAGTGCGGTTCCAACCAAAAGAATGCCGTGCTGCTCGGCATGGCCGATAAGATAGAAAAAGAGACCTCAACAATCAAAAAAGCCAACCAAAAGGATCTTGCCCGGGCAAAAAAAATGAGACTTTCCCCTGCTATGATCGACCGACTCACGGTGTCGAGCGCAACCATTAAATCAATGGCCAAAGGTTTGCGGGAGGTTTCGGGACTCAATGACCCGGTGGGCGCAATAAGCAAGTCCTGGCTGAGGCCAAACGGTCTGGAAGTCACACGAATGCGGATACCGCTGGGTGTCATCGGCATTATTTACGAATCACGGCCCAATGTGACCATCGATGCCGCCGGTCTTTGTCTGAAAGCCGGCAATGCCGTCATCCTTCGAGGCGGGTCTGAAGCGCTTTATTCGAATCAGGCCCTGGCCGACATCATCGGACAGGTTCTTGGTGATTGCGGTCTTCCTGAAACAGCCGTGCAGATCGTCCCCGTCAGAGACCGAAAAGCGGTCAACATCCTTCTAAATCAGGAAGAATTTATCGATTTGATTATCCCCCGTGGCGGAGAAGGGTTGATCCGTTTTGTGGTTGAACATTCAACCATACCGGTACTGAAACATTATAAAGGTGTATGCCATGTGTATGTTGACGAAGGCGCGGACCTTAATATGGCCGAAGAAATCTGCTTCAATGCAAAGGTTCAGCGACCGGGGGTGTGCAATGCCATGGAAACCATGCTTGTGCATCGATCCATTGCAAAAGAATTTTTGCCGCAAATGGCAAAACGGCTAACAAACGCCGATGTTGAAATCAGGGGTTGTCCTGAAACATGTCAAATCCTGCCGAACGCCTTAAAGGCTGAACTCTCGGACTGGCTGGAAGAATATCTCGACCTTGTTCTGGCTGTCAGGGTGGTCGAAGACATGGAACAGGCCATCTCTCACATTTCAAAATATGGTTCAAAACATACGGAATCCATTGTGACTCGCGATTATAAGCGGGCCAAACGCTTTGTCCGTGAAACCGATTCTTCAGTGGTGCTGGTCAATGCGTCCACACGGTTTAATGACGGTGGTGAGCTTGGCCTGGGTGCGGAAATCGGCATCAGCACCTCAAAGCTCCATGCCTTCGGCCCCATGGGAGTGGAGGAACTGACCACCACCAAGTTT
>JAHECI010000271.1 GCA_024641825.1 Desulfobacterales bacterium
CTGTTTCCATCAAAGAACAGCATCCGGACACCGATGTTTTTATTCTCTATCGGGATATCCGAACCTATGGCGAAAAAGAGTATCTATACAAAAAAGCCCGGGAGCTGGGTGTTATCTTTGTCCGATATTCGCTGGATAATAAACCCAAGGTCAGGGAAATCGAAAATGGCCTCGAAGTGGATGTTTTTGATCCGATTCTCCAAAAAAACATCACCATAAAGGCAGATTACGTCAATCTTGCCACAGCCATTGAACCGGCTGAGAATACAGCAATTTCAGAATTCTATAAAATTCCGCTCAATGCTGAAAAATTTTTTATGGAGGCCCATGCCAAGCTGAGGCCGGTGGATTTTGCCACTGACGGTATTTTCCTGTGCGGTCTGGCCCACTATCCGAAGGCGATCGATGAAAGCATCGCCCAGGCCATGGCAGCAGCCAGCCGGGCAACCACCATTCTGGCAAAAGATTCCGTTCAGATTTCGCCGCTGGTATCCCAGATCGATGCTGAGAAATGTATCGGATGCGGGCTTTGCGCGGAAGTCTGTGCATTTGCTGCCGTCGAGTTGGAGGAAGTTGAAGGAAAAGGGTATCGTGCCAAGAATATTTCAGCGTCCTGCAAAGGATGCGGACTTTGTGCGGCGTCATGCCCGCAACAAGCTATCGATATGCTCCATTTCCGGGATGCACAAATTGTCGCTTCCATTTGTGCTGCGGTATAGTTATTGATTATTTATGATTGATTATTGGCGTTTGATTTTTTCAATATATTCTTCATTCTTCAATATTCAATATTCAATCGAAAGGGTGATATAATGGGAGATTTTGAACCTAGAATCGTTGCTTTTTTGTGCAACTGGTGTGCCTATGCTGGGGCAGATCTGGCCGGCGTTTCACGCTTGCAGTATCCGCCCAGTATCCGAACCGTACGTGTGATGTGTTCGGGCAGAGTCGATCCGATGTTCGTTCTGGAAGCATTTAAGGATGGATGTGACGGCGTGCTGGTGGCCGGGTGACATTTCGGAGATTGCCATTACCTGGAAGGTAATGTACAGGCCGAAAAAAAGATTCGTTTAACCCAAAAATTGTTTGATATTGCCGGTATCGGTAAAGATAGACTTCACCTGGCGTGGGTGTCGTCTGCCGAAGCCCAACGATTTGTGGAGGTCGTTACCACGGCTACCGAATCCGTCAAAGCCCAGGGGAAATTTGATCCGAAAGCATTTAGCTTTGAACTGGCTGCAGCAGAGATGACTCTTGCCGGAGAAACATTGAGATGGATGGTGGGAAAGGAAGTCAAAATTACCACCCATGGTGATGTATACGGACGCAAATGGGATACCGTGAGTTTTGAAACCATTCTCGATGCGGTGCTTGAAAGAGAATATCAGAAGAACTTGATTTATCAAGCTGTGAAAGAAGGGTATACTTCCGTCAGAGATATCAACGCAAAGATCGGACTCGATCTTAAGAGAATTTCTTACCTTTTGGCGGATCTGGAAAAGACAAACAAAGTTGGGTTTACGGGAATGAAAGATCGTATACCGGTTTTTGCAGTACTATAAGGATTGACCATTGAAGATTGAAGGATGAAAATTCTTTTAAACCAATCAATCGACAATCTTCAATTCATAAGGGAGGAGAAATGACGAACAAAAGCGGGTCGGTTATGGTTGTCGGTGCCGGTATTGCCGGAATGCAAGCTGCACTGGACCTGGCCAATTCAGATTATAAGGTGTATCTGGTAGATAAGTCACCGACCGTGGGTGGGATGATGTCCCGTTTGGACAAGACGTTCCCCACCAATGACTGTGCCATGTGAGTGATCTCGCCTAAACTGGTCGAGGTCGGCCGGCACATAAATATCGATCTGGTGATGTGCAGCGAAGTCAAAAGCGTTGAGGGCGAGCCTGGAAACTTTGAGGTTTCTCTGGTTAACCATCCCCGGTATATCAATCCCGTTAAATGCACGGGGTGCGGAGAATGCATGAGACATTGCCCGGTGACCGCCGTCAACCAGTACAACATGAAACTGGATGATCGTAGAGCGACCTATATCGAGTATGCCCAAGCGGTTCCCCTTGCTTTTGCCATTGACACCGATACCTGTATCGGTTGTGGTCTTTGTGAAAATATGTGCATTGCCAAGGCGATCGAGTATGATGATAAGGAGCGTGAATCCAGCCTTAATGTAGGATCCGTTATTATGGCTGTGGGAAGCCGCGGATTTGATCCTTCAGGTCTCGATTATCTGGGATATGATAAATACACCAATGTGGTGACCAGTGAAGAATTTGAAAGAATCTTGAGTGCATCGGGACCCTATTTCGGGCATCTGATGCGGCCCCTTGACCGGGAAGAACCCAAAAGCATTGCCTGGCTGCAATGTGTGGGCTCTAGGGATGTCAACCGGTGCGGTAACGGATACTGTTCGTCGGTATGCTGCATGTATGCCGTCAAAGAGTCCATGATCGCCAAAGAGCACGTCCATGGAGAGCTCGATTGTGCGGTGTTCAATATGGACATGCGGACATTCGGCAAAGATTATGAAAAATATTATTTGCGCGCCCGGGATAAAGAGGGCGTTCGTTTTATCAAAGCCAGGGTGCACAGCATCATCGAAATACCGGAAACCGGAGATTTGATTATCCAGTATGCCGATGAGACCGGCAAGATGAAAGAAGAAACTTTCAGCATGGTGGTGCTGTCCATAGGTCTTCAGGTCCAGCCGGATGCGGCCGAGCTTGCGGAACGTCTCGGTATTAAACTGAACAAATACCATTTTGTGGAAAGCAATCCATTTGCTCCGGTGGCCACATCACGGCCCGGAATTTATACCTGCGGGGTATTGCAGGGACCCAAGGACATCCCCGGATCGGTGACAGAAGCCAGTGCAGCCGCCTGTCTGGCAGGCGCCGAGCTTGCCGAAGCCCGGGGCACCGACACCCCCAAAGTTGAAGTTCCCGAGCAAATCGATGTTACCGGTCAGGACCCTCGCATCGGTGTTTTTGTCTGCAATTGCGGCATCAACATCGGCGGAATTGTGGATGTCCCGGCGGTGAAGGATTATGCTGCAACGCTTCCGTATGTTGTTTATACGGATGAGAATCTGTTTACGTGCAGCCAGGACACCCAGGACAAGATCAAAGAAAAAATTATAGAACACGGCCTCAACCGGGTGGTGGTGGCATCGTGCAGTCCTAAAACCCACGAGGCCATGTTCATGGAGACCCTCGAAGCCTGCGGATTGAACAAATATCTCTTTGAAATGGCCAACATTCGTAACCAGGACTCATGGATCCATTCCAAGCAACCCGAAATTGCAACCAAAAAAGCCAAAGACCTGGTTCGTATGTCCGTGGCCAGAGCCGCTGCATTGAGAACCCTTCATGAAAAGGTTGTTCCCATTAACAAACAAGCGTTGGTCATCGGAGGTGGTGTGGCGGGAATGAATGCCGCACTCAGTTTGGGCAACCAGGGGTTCAATACGGTATTGGTTGAAAAAGAGGCCGAGCTCGGCGGTTATTCGCGAAAACTTCATCACACCATCGAGGGCGGAGATATTCAGGCATACCTTAAAACCTTGATCGATGAAGTGACCGGCCACGACAAAATCGACGTGTTGACCGGAGCCAAAATTACCGGCTTTGAAGGATTCAAAGGCAACTTCGCCACGGAAGTCATGTTAGGCTCAAAAGCAGAAAAACGCAGGATTGAGCACGGCGTTTTTATCGTTGCCACTGGCGCCGGGGAATACCGGCCCAAGGAATATCTTTACGAAGATGACGATCGGGTGGTGACCCAGGTGGAGCTTTCCGATATTCTGGAAGACAAAGGCGCTGCCGATCTTGACAGTGTTGTGATGATCCAGTGTGTCGGCTCCAGAAATGATGAGAATGTCGAATGCTCTCGAATATGCTGCCAGAATGCCGTAAAGAACGCCCTGCACATTAAAAAGCTGAATCCGGATGCCGAGGTTTATGTGATGTATCGGGATATTCGGACGTATGGGCTTCTCGAAGATTATTATAAAGAGGCCAGGGAGAAAGGGGTTATCTTTATTCGTTTTGACAAGGATGCACCGCCGGATGTTCGAAGCTCGTCCGAAGGAATGCTGGTGACCGTTAAAGACCATATCCTTCAGCAGAACATCGAGATCAGGGCCGATCTTGTGGCATTAAGCGCCGGAATGGTGGCTGAAGATACCACAGAGATGAGCCAAATTATGAAACTGAATCGAAATCCGGAAGGGTTCTTTATAGAAGCCCATGTAAAACTCCGGCCGGTGGACATGCCCAGTGACGGAATCTTCTTGTGTGGAACCGCCCATGGTCCAAAGCTGATCACCGAGGCCATTTCCCAGGCCCAGGCGGCGGCGTCAAGGGCGGTGACGTTTCTTGCCAAAGATGCCATCAAGCTCTCGGCCATCACGGCCAAGGTGGATGTAGACCACTGTGTCAAATGTTTGACCTGCGTCCGTTCTTGTCCGTTCGGCGTGCCTGAGTTTAATGTCAATGAAAAAGTCATTGAAATCAATGAAGCAATCTGCCATGGATGCGGCGTTTGTGCAAGCATCTGCCCGCGGCAGACCATTCAATTAAGTTATTATGATGATGACCAAATAGTGTGTAAAATTGATGCCTTACTTGAGGCGGAGGGGATGTGATGGCTGATTTCGAACCGACCATTTTAGCATTTTGTTGTGATTACTGAGGATATTCCGCCGCGGACCTGGCAGGTTCCATGCGACT
>JAHECI010000027.1:0-11070 GCA_024641825.1 Desulfobacterales bacterium
TATAACGATTACGGCGGAGTTGATCACGCCCATCGCGATGGAAAAAGAACTCAGGTTTGCCATCAGAGAAGGCGGTCGGACGGTTGGCGCCGGTGTGGTAAGCGAGATTATCGAGGAGTAAAGAGAAATAAAAAAATGATTATGAATACTAAAATCAGGATCAGGCTCAAAGCATACGATCATAAGCTTCTGGATCAGTCTGTTACAGATATTGTCGATACGGCCAATAAAACCGGAGCAAAAGTGGTCGGGCCGATACCGCTTCCGACACGAATCAACAAGTTTTGTGTTCTGCGATCTCCTCATGTGGACAAGAAATCTCGCGAACAATTTGAAATCAGAACGCATAAACGGTTGCTCGATATTCTGGAACCGACCCAACAAACCGTGGATGCTTTGATGAAACTGGATCTTTCTCCCGGGGTAGATGTGGAGATTAAGCTGTAGCATTTAACGCGGTCGATTCATAAGCGCTGCAAAGGGACAGAATAAAGGTAATGAGTAAAGGATTGATAGGTAAAAAAATTGGGATGACAGGATTGTTCACCCCTGAAGGTCAATACATACCGGTAACGGTTGTTCAGGTGGGCCCGTGTTCGGTAACCCAGATAAAGACGATCGATACGGATGGATACAATGCACTTCAACTTGGGTTTGGCGAGAAAAAGAAATCTCGGGTTAACAAGCCCATGGAAGGACATTTGAAAAAGAGCGGAGATACGCGTTTTGCATTTCTGCGTGAAATTCGTGTGGATAATCCAGCTGAATACAGCCTCGGCCAAGCCATTAAACCGGATATTTTTAAGATTGGCGAACGTGTTGATGTCACCGGCGTCACCAAAGGAAGGGGCTTTTCCGGTGTCATTAAACGGCATGGGTTCCATGGCGGTAAAAAGACTCACGGCAGTCACAGCCACAGAATTCCCGGCTCCATCGGATGTAGTGCTTGGCCTGCAAGAGTGACCAAGGGCAAAAAAATGCCCGGGCAATATGGAAATGACCGCAAAACGGCTCGAAACTTGGAAATTGTGGACATCAGACATGACGAGAATATCATGCTGATAAAAGGTGCAGTTCCTGGATCCGGGCACGGCGTTATTGAGATCAAAAAACCAAAATTTGCAGAATAGATGGAATAATTCACGAAGAATTTTATTAATCTTTTTTATGATAATTTTTTGAGACGTAATTATGGCTATAGTAGATGTTCTTAATCGTAAAGCAGAAAAAGTTTCACAGGCTGAACTTCCGGACACCATTTTCAGCATACCTGTTAAATCGAATGTGTTGCATGAAGTTGTGACCATGCAGCTCGCAAATAGACGAGCAGGGTCGGCATCTGTAAAGCATCGCAGCGATGTTAAGGGAAGCGGAAAAAAGCTCTATAGACAGAAAGGGACCGGCCGTGCGCGTCGCGGTGATGTCAAGTCACCCCTGTTAAGGGGCGGCGGGTCGGTGTTTGGCCCTGATCCCCGGTCGTATTCCTACCAGGTTCCGAAAAAGGTCAAGCGGCTGGCCATTAAGATGGCCCTGAGCAGCAAGCTGAAGGAGGACAACCTTGTGGTTCTCGACGAGCTTGATCTCGAAAGGATTAAAACCAAGGATTTCCTGGAGGTTATGGATGCCCTGGACACTCAGAATGCTTTGATTATCACCGAAAAACTCAATGAACACCTGGTCCTGTCCGCCAGAAATGTTCCGGGGATTAAGGTATTAAAAGTAGAAGGAATGAACGTTTACGACATCCTTAAACATAAGAATGTGGTACTGCTCGAGTCTTCGCTAAAGTTTATTGAAGGGAGGCTGCTGGGATGATTCCGTACGATTTAATAAAACGCCCCTTGATCACTGAAAAGACAAACATTCAAAAAGAGAGTTATAACCAGATTACGTTTGAAGTCGATCGCAATGCCAATCGAGTTGCGATTAAACGGGCGATTCAAGACATTTTCAACGTAAAAGTTGCCAGTGTAAAAACCATACAGGTTAAGGGAAAGACCAAGCAAAGAGGTCGGATTATCGGAAAACGAAGAGACTGGAAGAAAGCAATTGTCAAATTGATGCCCGGTGAGCGTATCGATTTTTTTGAAGGAGTTTAAAGGGGTAAAGAATGGCTGTAAAAAAAGTTAAACCAACGTCCCCCGGGAGGCGTGCTCAATCGTATTCGACATTTGATGAAATCACAAGTGCCACCCCTGAAAAAAGCCTGTTAAAAGTCCTCAGGAAAAAAGGCGGCCGCAATGTTCATGGCCGCATCACGTGCAGGCACCGGGGCGGCGGGAATAAGCGGCACTATCGGATGATCGATTTTAAAAGGGACAAGACCGGAATCCCGGCCAAAGTCGCCGCCATAGAATATGATCCGAATCGATCTGCGAGAATCGCCCTCCTCAATTATGTCGACGGTGAGAAGCGATACATACTGGCGCCGGTGAACCTTAGCATTGGCGATACGGTGCTTTCAGGACCGGATGCAGATATAAAACCCGGGAATACGCTTCCCCTGGGTAATATTCCGCTGGGAACCCATATTCACAACATTGAATTGCGAATTGGAAAAGGCGGACAGATTGTCAGAAGCGCCGGAACATATGCACAGTTGATGGCAAAGGAAGACCGTTATGCCCTTGTAAAGCTTCCATCCGGTGAAGTTCGGATGGTTCTTTTGAATTGCAAGGCGACCATCGGTCAGCTTGGCAATGTGATTCACGAGAACATATCCCTCGGAAAAGCGGGACGCAAGCGCTGGCTCGGGAGACGTCCCAAGGTGAGAGGGGTGGCCATGAATCCGGTTGACCATCCAATGGGCGGGGGCGAAGGCAGATCTTCGGGCGGACGACATCCATGCAGCCCGTGGGGCATGCCGTCCAAGGGATTTAAAACACGCAAGAAACGGAAAAGCAGTCGCTATATCGTCAAAAAGCGTACCAAGAAATAGCAGGGAGTAGTTTATGCCACGATCGTTGAAAAAAGGTCCGTTTGTTGAAGAAAAATTACTACGGAAAGTTCATGTCGCTCAGGAATCCCGGAGCAACCGAGTTATCAAGACATGGTCGAGAAGATCGACAATTGTTCCTGAGATGGTGGGAATTACACTGGCGGTTCATAACGGGAAAAAGTTTGTTCCGGTATTTGTCACCGAAGACATGGTGGGACACAAACTGGGTGAATTTTCACCGACCCGGACTTATTATGGTCATGCTGCTGATAAGAAATCAAGACTGAAGCGTTAAGGTTGCTCAGAAAAGGAACTGTATCTAATGGAAGTTAGAGCTGTAACGAAATATGTGCGTATTTCTCCTCAGAAGGTTCGTATGATCGTTGGTGCTGTTAAGGGGAGGCCGGTGGAAGAGGGCCTGGAAATACTCAAATTTATGCCGCAGAAGGCGGCATCTATCGTCGAAAAAACACTCAAAAGTGCTGTGGCGAATGCAGATCAATATCCAGATATGGATCTGGATTCATTGGTTATCCGTAATATAACCGCAGACCAGGGCCCCACATTGAAACGCTTCAGAGCACGGGCACGCGGCAGGGGTACACGTATTTTAAAGAGAACCGCGCATATTACGGTTATTTTATCTGAGGATTAGACCTAAAAGGGAGGTAAAAGCTTGGGCCAGAAAGTAAATCCCATTGGATTAAGGCTGGGTATTGTGAAGACCTGGGAATCACGGTGGTACGCCGGAAAACAATATTCAGATTATATTCTGGAAGATTATAATATCCGAAAATTCTTGAAAAAGAGACTCTACCACGCAGGCATTTCCAGGGTTGAAATTGAAAGATCGTCCAAGCGTGTCAGACTCCGGGTTTTTACTTCCAGACCCGGGATTGTGATCGGGAAGAAAGGCGCTGAAATAACATTGCTCAAGAAGGAGCTCGAAAAATTCATTTCCCATGAAGTCATCATCGATATTCAGGAGGTTAGAAAACCCGAAATCGATGCACAGCTTGTGGCTGAAAATATTGCGCTTCAGATTGAACGGCGGGTTGCATTCCGAAGAGCCATGAAGCGTGGCATCTCATCTGCCATGCGGTTTGGAGCTGAGGGGATAAAGATTATATGTTCAGGTCGACTGGGCGGTGCAGAGATGGCAAGGACCGAACAGTACAGAGAGGGCCGAATACCGTTACATACCTTAAGGGCCGATATCGACTACGGTTTCATAGAAGCAAACACAACATACGGCCTTATCGGTGTAAAAGTGTTTATTTTTAAAGGTGAGATTTTAAAAAAAGATAAAGTGCCGGTCGGTTAGATCCCATAGGAACTTCCTATCACAGGTCGTCGTCCCACAAGACCGCGGTGAGCGCCCAGGGGCGTGCGCTTTACAGGATCTCGAAGTGATTGGATAATATGTACATAACCCAGATGTATTGGAGATAGAGGACATGCTTAGTCCCAAGAAGGTAAAATTTCGAAAACAGCAGAAAGGCAAAATGAGAGGCCTTGCATATCGGGGCTCTAATCTCGATTTCGGAGAATTTGGATTGCAGGCCGTAGAATGCGGTAAAATCAGTTCAAAACAGATCGAGGCCGCCCGTATCGCCATGACACGGCATGTCAAAAGGGGCGGTAAGATGTGGATAAAGATATTTCCTGATAAGCCTTTTACAAAAAAACCCGCTGAAGTCAGGATGGGGAAAGGGAAAGGATCTCCCGAGGGATGGGTTGCAGTCATTCATCCCGGAAGAGTAATTTATGAGATGGAGGGAGTTCCCAGAGAACTGGCAAAAGAAGCACTTCGGCTTGCTGCACATAAGCTTTCTGTAAAAACAAGGTTCATAGAGAGAGGTGATTTGTAATGAAAGCGAGCGAGATCAGAGCGCTGAGTGACGGAGAAATGCTACGGAAAGTGGATGATCTTAAGCAGGAATTGTTTAATCTACGCTTTCAGCATGAGACCGGACAGCTTGAAAATCCCCAAAAAATGAAGCAGACCAAGCGGGACATCGCCAGGGTCAAAACCATAATAAAGCAACTCGAATCGGGTAAAAAGGCAGAATAGTTGTTGTCATGAAAAAAAACTTAATAAAAAGAGAAATAACCGGGACAGTGGTCAGCGACAAGATGGACAAGACCGTCGTCGTTTTGGTCGAGCGGCTCGTTAAACACAAGTTTTACAAGAAATATATCAGGCGGCGTACAAAGTTCGCCGTTCATGATGAAAACAATGCTTGCCGATCCGGAGATAAGGTTTCGATAACTCAGTCAAGACCGCTAAGTAAAACCAAACGGTGGCGCGTAAGCAGGGTCGTCGAAAAAGCTGTTTGATTGTTATCGTACGGCAAAAGATCGTAACGGAGTTTTTTGCCATTGTTTCACTTTAGGTTTTAATAATAAGCGTCTGTTAAATAATCGAAAATAGACCGTTAAAACCGAAGACATGAGGGGTCCGATTTATTTCGGAAGTCATCATAAACAAGGAAAGTTAGAAAGATGATTCAGGCGGAGACACGATTAACCGTGGCGGACAATTCAGGCGCCAAGGTACTGTATTGCATAAAAGTTCTTGGCGGTTCTCGAAGGCGATATGCAAGTATTGGGGACATCATCGTCGTATCTGTTAAGGAAGCGATACCGAATACCAAGGTCAAAAAAGGCGATATACTCAAGGCTGTTGTGGTTCGGACGAAAAAGGAAATCCGAAGACCGGATGGATCCTTCATACGATTCGACGATAATTCAGCGGTTTTAATCACACAAAACAGGGAGCCTATCGGGACCCGTATATTCGGTCCGGTGGCCAGAGAGCTTCGAGCCAAAAGATTTATGAAAATTATATCGTTGGCTCCCGAGGTGTTATAGCCCGGCGATTTTACAGGGTGTGGAGAGTGGATTCATGTTAAATAATAAATGTCACATAAAAAAAGACGACAAAGTAAAAGTTACTGCCGGTAAAGATAAAGGTAAAGTCGGTAAAGTTCTGAGAATAAAAAGAAAGGACAGCCGAATTATTGTTGAAAATATCAACATGGCAAAAAGACACACCCGACCCAGTGCAAAGAATAGACAGGGCGGAATTGTTGAGAGCGAGGCTCCGATCCATTGGTCCAACGTTATGTTGCTGTGTAATAAGTGTATTACCCCCGTTCGTATAAAAATGAAGCGTCTTGAGGATGGAAAAAAAATTCGTGTCTGCAGGAAATGCAATGAGATCATAGATTCTTAGGATCGCGTGCCGGAGGAATTGAATGTCACAGTTAAAAGAATATTATCAAAAAGAAGTTGTCCCCAGACTCTTCGAGACCTTTAAATACAAGAACATCATGCAGGTTCCTAAACTTGACAAGGTGGTTTTGAATATAGGGCTTGGCGAAGCGATTCATAATGTCAAGATCCTCGAATCAGCTGCCGAGGAGCTTAAAATGATCGCAGGTCAGAAGCCGGTGATTACCCGTGCCAAAAAATCCATCGCAGCGTTTAAGCTGAGGGAAGGAATGCCCATCGGGTGCATGGTGACCCTACGCCACAACCGGATGTATGATTTTTATTATAAATTGGTAAACATCGCGTTGCCCCGTGTTCGCGACTTTAGGGGGTTATCGGGAAAAGCCCTTGATGGTCACGGCAATTACAGCCTCGGGGTTAAAGAGCAGATTATATTTCCTGAAATCGATTACGATAAAATTGATAAAATTCAGGGACTTAACATATCCGTCGTTACGACTGCAAAGAACGATAAAGAAGGGAAAGAACTCCTGCGACTATTGGGTATGCCGTTTCGTAATTGAACCATAAAAAATGAAGAACAAAGGATGTGTGTCGTAAGGTTGACGCTGTGACCAGCGTTCAATCTTTAACTTAAGGGGAGGAAGATTTGGCAAAAAAATCACTTAGAATTAAAGCAATACGAAAACCCAAGTTCAAGGTGAGACAATACAACCGCTGTCCCATTTGCGGGAGGCCCAGAGGCTTTTTAAGGAAATTTGGAATTTGTCGTATTTGTTTCCGGAATCTTGCTTCCCAAGGTAAGCTTCCCGGTGTCACGAAATCGAGCTGGTAATCAATCGGGTTGATATTAGAATACTATCTGTATCCATACATTGTAAGGAAAAATTAAAGCGTTAAATTAAATAGCGGAGAAGACTATGGCAATGAGTGATCCAATTGCGGACCTGCTGACCCGAATTCGGAACGCAGGAAAGGCAAAATTTAACAGCGTCGATATTCCAGGGTCAAAAATAAAAATTGAATTGGCCCGAGTATTGAAAGATGAAGGGTTCATCAGAAATTACAAATTCATCAAAGATAAGAAGCAGGGCATACTGCGGATTTATCTTAAGTATGACGAGAGAGACACCCACGCAATTTTTGGTCTTAACCGTGTTAGTAAACCGAGTCGACGTTTTTATGCCAAAAGCAAGGATATAAAGCCGGTTCTGAACGGTACGGGGGTTGCTATTTTATCGACATCCAAGGGGATAATGACGGATAAAAAAGCCAGGGCCTTAAATGTGGGGGGAGAGATCCTCTGCAATATTTGGTAAAAAGGAGTAAGGAATGTCCAGAGTAGGTAAAACACCCATACCCATACCTGAAAAGACGAAGATCACCTATAAAGACAGAGTCATTACTGTCCAGGGCGAAAAGGGCACCCTTGAAAGAAACGTCCATCCCGCAGTGGATCTGGAAATAGAAGACAAGATGATCCGTGTGATTCCCATTAATGATGACCGGTCCAGCCAGGCTTTTCGCGGACTGACCCGAAGTCTGGTGGCCAACATGGTTGTCGGCGTGAACCAAGGATTTGAAAGAGTACTGGAAATAAACGGCATCGGTTATCGGGCCACGCTGAGTGGCAATGTTATCGAATTTAACCTCGGATACTCACATCCGATCAAATTCGATCTTCCCGAAGGCATCTCGGCATCCGTTGACAAAAAAAATGTTATCACACTTACCGGTATCGATAAAGAGCTGCTCGGTCATACCGCTGCATCTATTCGGAGATTAAGGCCGCCGGAATGCTATAAGGGCAAGGGAATAAAATATGCCGAAGAGTATATTCAGCGGAAAGCCGGGAAAGCAGGAACAAAAGCAGCATAAGGTATAAAATATGGGATCTTTGAATTCAAAAAAAAGAGCGCGTTTAAAGCGAAAAAAGAGAATCAGAAAGACTCTTGTCGGCACGCAGGAACGGCCGAGACTGAGTGTTTTCCGAAGCGCAAAACACATTTATGCCCAGGTCATTGATGACACCCGTGGACAAACTCTGGTGGCGGCGTCAAGTATGGATAAATCCGTAAGGGAACAGCCTATATTTGAAAGCAAAATTGCTAAGGCAGATTTTGTTGGGAAACTCTTGGGAGAACGGGCGATACAAAAGGGTATCCGTCAAGTGATTTTTGACCGAAATGGTTTTTTATATCACGGACGGGTTAAAGCTGTTTCTGAGGGTGCACGTGAGGCAGGACTTGATTTTTAAGGGGTTGGCATACGAATATTTAATTGCAACTCACAAAAATTAAGCAACTTATTGTGACAGGGAAAAATCTTAATTAGAGTCATTCACGGTGAAGGAGGCAGATTTTTGTTCAAACAGGATAAAGGCGAAAATCAATTAATCGATAAGGTCGTTTACATTAACCGGGTTGCAAAAGTTGTCAAAGGCGGACGCCGTTTCAGCTTTAGTGCAATCGTGGTGGTTGGTGATGGCGAGGGGAGTGTCGGCCAAGGGCTTGGAAAAGCAGGAGAGGTGCCCGAAGCGATCCGTAAAGGTATAGAAAAAGCTAAGAAAAACATGGTGAAATTCCCCTTAGTCGACGGAACAATACCTTATGTGGTTATCGGAAAGTATGGTGCCGGACGTGTTTTGTTAAAACCTGCTTCCCAAGGAACCGGTCTTATTGCAGGCGGCGCTGTTCGAGCGGTGCTTGAAGCCGCGGGAGTCCAGGATATTCTTACGAAGTGTATGGGTTCACATAACCCTCACAATGTGGTTAAGGCAACCATTGAAGGACTCTGCCAATTGCAGAGTCGAGAACAGGTGGCTGCGAGACGTGGCATCGGCGTGGAAGACCTTTAGAATTAAAGATTCAAGAATGACCATTGATGATTACAAATGCAATAATCCAGGGGAATCTTCGGTCATCGGCTATAGTTAAACCATAAGGGATGATAAATGAGTGGAGTATTAAAAGTAACGCTTGTTAAAAGCATGATTGGAAGGCCTGAAAAGCATCGGAGAGTATTGCGCGGAATGGGACTGACAAAACTTAACAGAACCGTTGAACTTATTGACACGCCTTCAACTCGAGGGATGGTTAACACGGTATCACATCTGGTGAAAGTTGAGGAAAATATAGATGAAGCTAAGTGAATTGTCACCTCCTGACGGATCACGCAGGGCGAGGAAACGTGTGGGACGCGGGGTAGGTTCAGGTAGCGGTAAAACAGCCGGTAGGGGGTCAAAGGGGCACAATAGCCGCAGCGGCGGCGGTGTACGACCCGGGTTTGAAGGTGGACAAATGCCGATTCATCGCCGACTGCCCAAACGGGGTTTTACCAATATCTTTAAAAAGAAAATATCTGTAATCAATATTCGGGACCTCTCAATATTTGAAAGCGGCAGTACTGTGGATGAGGCGGAAATCGTTCGGGCCGGTCTTGTCAAAGGTCCAAGGGACGGGATTAAACTTCTTGGACACGGAGAGATCAAAATTCCGCTCACGATTAAAGTGAACGGCGTCAGTAAAAGCGCCAGGGAAAAAATAATCGCTGCTGGCGGAAATGTAGAGGTTCTATAATATGCTTGGCGGCGGGTTCGGCAATATATTCAAAATACCTGAACTCAAAAAAAGAATTTTATATACGTTGGCGCTGCTTATCGTCTATCGTATCGGTGTGCATGTTCCGACGCCGGGCATAGACACTGTGGCACTGGCTTCTTTTTTTGCCCGGGCAAAAGGGACGCTGCTGGGTCTTTTCGATATGTTTTCCGGCGGCGCTTTAGAGCGGCTTTCTGTTTTTGCCCTCGGGATTATGCCCTATATCAGTGCATCGATTATTCTTCAACTTTTGACCGTGACCATTCCCCACCTGGAGCGTTTGTCAAAGGAAGGCGAGCAGGGGCGTAAAAAGATTACGCAGTATACACGGTACGGTACGATTTTGCTCAGTGTAATCCAGGGGTTCGGTATTAGTGTCGGTCTTGAGAAAATGATGTCTCCCGGTGGGGCGGCAGTGGTGATAGATCCCGGCTGGGGATTCAGGCTCATGACCGTGATGACCCTGACGGCGGGAACCGCCTTTATTATGTGGCTGGGTGAACAGATTACCGAGCGGGGAATCGGTAACGGTATTTCCCTGATTATATTCGCAGGTATTATTGCCCGGATGCCGGCTGCAATCGGAAATACATTCCGTCTGCTTTCAACCGGTGAAATGGGGTTGTTCGTCGTCATAATTTTAACTCTTATGATGGTACTTGTGGTGGCTTTTATCATCTACATGGAAACGGGGCAGCGGCGCATAACCGTTCAATATGCCAAAAGGGTTGTGGGCCGCAAAATGTACGGCGGCCAGAGCACCCATTTACCGTTAAAGGTCAATACATCCGGCGTGATACCACCGATTTTCGCTTCATCCATCATCATGTTTCCGGCAACGTTGGCCAGTTTTATAGCGATTCCTTGGATTCAGAACATTGCATCGGCCATGCGACCGGGCAATATCGTGTATGAAGCTTTATATGTCGGCTTTATATTCTTTTTCTGTTACTTTTATACCGCCGTAACCTTTAATCCGGCGGATGTTGCAGACAATATGAAAAAACAAGGCGGATACATTCCAGGTATCCGTCCGGGCAAACGTACGGCAGACTATATAGACAGGGTTCTTACGCGTATTACGTTAGGTGGTGCCATATATGTTTCGGCAGTATGCGTACTTCCATCTATTCTGATGACAAAATTTAATGTTCCTTTTTATTTTGGCGGTACTGCCCTTTTAATCGTTGTTGGGGTCGCTATCGATACCATTCAGCAAATAGAATCTCACATGCTGACCCGTCACTACGAAGGTTTTTTAAAAAAAGGCGGGAATAAAATGAAAGGAAGATTCTA
>JAHECI010000027.1:11170-18200 GCA_024641825.1 Desulfobacterales bacterium
TTCTAATAATTCTGAACAAATAGGCGTCGGGGGAAGACATGCCAAAAGAAGAAGCGATTAAGGTTGAAGGTATTGTGCTTGAAACATTACCCAATGCAATGTTCAAAGTAGAATTGGAAAATAAGCATCAAGTACTTGCGCATATTTCCGGAAAGATGCGCATGCATTTTATTAAAATTCTGCCAGGAGATAGAGTTACGGTTGAACTCTCTCCATATGATCTGTCTCGTGGAAGAATAACATACAGATCCAAATAGGTGGTGATTAATGGTGGACGATCGGTGTGTCGGAATTGGATTAAACCCGATACAAAGTAAAATCGCCCATTGTCTACTACCCTGGTCAAGGAGAAATGTGAATGAAAGTCAGGGCATCGGTTAAGAAAATGTGTGCCAAGTGTAAAATCGTCCGCAGAAAGGGAGTTGTCAGAGTCATCTGCGAGAATAAACGCCACAAACAGAGACAAGGATAAAAGGAGGATTAGCATTGGCAAGAATCGCGGGAGTGGATTTGCCGAGACGGAAACGGATCGAGGTAGGACTGACCTATATATATGGTATCGGTTCGACCGTATCAAGGCGAATACTCCAAAAACTCGATATTGATCCGGATACACTGACAGATAATTTGTCTGAGACTGATGTCAATAGTATTCGCAAGGTGATCGACAGCGAATATAAAGTTGAAGGTGAACTTCGTACTGAAGTTTCCATGAATATTAAAAGGTTGATGGATCTCGGAGCTTACCGTGGGCTTCGCCATCGAAAGTCACTTCCCGTGCGTGGGCAGCGGACAAGTACCAATGCACGAACGCGAAAGGGACCCAAAAGATCTGCAGTTAAAAAGAAAGGTGGCGTTAAGAAAAAATAAAAAGGATATCCGTTCGTTGTTCGATATTTGAGGTGTGATGAATGAAAAACGGATAACGAACTTTTAGGCAGGAGCATAATTCATGGCGAAAAAAATCCGTACCAAAAAGAAAGAAAAAAAGAATGTACACAGCGGGGTCGTACATATTCAATCAACGTTTAACAATACCATCGTTACCATTACCGACCCTGGCGGTAATGTTGTCTCCTGGTCCAGCGCAGGGGTTCAGGGCTTTAAGGGATCGCGTAAGAGCACACCGTTTGCTGCTCAACTTGCAGCCGAGGATGCCGTAAAGAAAGCTATGGAGCATGGGATGAAAAATGTTGAAGTGTATGTCAAGGGTCCTGGCGCAGGTCGGGAGTCCGCCCTTCGATCTCTTCAGGCTGCAGGGTTAAATATTTCAGTGATTAAAGATGTTACACCCATACCGCATAATGGTTGTCGACCACCCAAACGACGCAGAGTTTAAAATAAATTAATATTTAAAATTGAAGATTGAAAAATTTTGACGGTTTAATTCCATAAAAGACGGACCCATTGAAAATGGTCAATCTTCAATATAAAGGGGGAACGCTTGGCTCGATATACAGGTTCAGTATGCCGGCTATGCCGACGTGAAAATTTGAAATTGTTTCTAAAAGGTGATCGCTGTTATTCGGATAAATGTGCCTTTGACCGACGGGGTTACCCGCCCGGACAGCACGGGCAGCGTCGTGGAAGAAAGATTTCCGATTACGGCATTCAGCTCCGGGAAAAACAGAAGGTAAAACGGATGTACGGTCTTTCGGAAAAACAATTCCATCTGTTTTTTCAAAGGGCGGACAATCAAAAAGGGATCACCGGAACCAATCTTTTGGTAATTCTAGAGCGAAGGCTCGACAATGTTGTTTATCGTATGGGCTTTGTGAATTCTCGTACCCAAGGACGTCATTTCGTAAGACACAATCACTTTCTCGTTAACGGGAAAAAAGTCAATATTCCGTCATATCTCGTTAAAATTGGTGATGCGGTTGAGGTGCGGGAGAAAAGTCGCAAGATTCAGGCCTTGGAAGATTCACTCGATGCAGTGGTTCGAAGAGGCATTCCACAATGGCTGGATCTGGAAAAGGAGAACCTGAAAGGTATTGTAAAGGGATTTCCCTCCCGTGAAGATCTAACAATACCGATCCAGGAACAACTTATCGTGGAGCTCTATTCCAAATAACCGAGATGCGGGTTATGAGCTGGGGCGTACGTTACCACCGAACGTCTGTATCTCATCCCGGATATCCTTAATGATCCGCTGAAAAAAATTGGAGATATAATAATGGCGTCGAATGAACTTATGTACATGAACTGGCGTGAGATGATAACGCCGGAAAAAGTTCAAGTAACCAGTAAGCCGACGTACGGCAAGTTCGTTTGTGAACCCCTTGAAAGGGGATATGGTATCACAATTGGAAATTCTTTAAGGAGGATTATTCTATCGTCTCTTTACGGAGCGGCTGTCGTATCTGTAAAGTTCGAGGAAGTGATGCACGAATTCAGTGTTATCCCAGGTACATATGAAGACGTTTCCGAGATTATCCTTAACTTAAAAGAGGTGCGATTTAGAGTTTCCGACCCTGAACCGAAAACCGTCCACATTGATGCGGAAGGAGAATGTGAAGTTACCGCAGCGGATATCATCAGCGAAGGCGGAAGATGTGAAGTGCTGAATCCAGAACAACACATTGCGACCCTTTCATCTGAGGCGAAACTTAAAATGACCATGACCGTCAACGTCGGAAAAGGGTATTCACTGTCTGAAGCAAATAAAGATGAAGACGCGCCTCTGGGTTCCATTCCCATCGATGCTGTTTTTTCACCGATTAAACGCGTTACTTACGTGGTGAGCAATGCCCGTGTGGGTCAGAGAACGGACTACGATAAACTGACCTTGGAGGTCTGGACGGACGGAAGTATCTTGCCTGAAGACGCAGTGGCCTATGCTGCCAAGATTTTAAAAGAGCAAATGACGATTTTTATCAATTTTGATGAACTTCTTGAGCCGGAACCTGTTGTAAAGACCGAGGAGATAGAGAAACCCAAGGTCAATGAAAATCTTTACAGAAGTGTCGAAGAACTCGAGCTTTCCGTGCGCAGCGCCAACTGTCTAAAAAACGCAAATATTGTAAAAATTTATCAACTGGTGAGCAAAACCGAGGCGGAAATGCTCAAAACCAAAAACTTTGGTAGAAAGTCTTTAAATGAGATCAAGGAAGTCTTAAGTGAAATGGACCTGTCTCTCGGAATGAAGCTGGAAGGTTTTGAGTTGCCTAAGGAAGATATAGAGGAAGGAGATTAATTAATCCCATGAGACATCGAAAAGCCGGCGTAAAATTAAACCGGACGAGCAGCCATAGAGATGCCATGTTTAGAAATATGGTGACGTCGCTCTTCAAACATGACCGTATTCGTACGACAGATGTTAAAGCAAAGGAATTAAAACGTTGGGCCGATAACTTAATTACTCTGGCGAAACGAGGGGATGTTCATGCACGGCGGCAGGCACTTTCAATTGTACGGGAAAAGGACGTCGTTCATAAACTTTTCGCAGAAGCTACCGAGCGTTATGGGGCGGTATCCGGTGGGTATACCCGGGTCATCAAACTTGGAAGACGACCGGGTGATGCCGCGCCGATTTCCTTGGTCGAGCTGCTTTCTTCCGAAGATGTAAAAAAGAAGAAAACCAAAAAGAAGAAAAAGGGCAAAGCCGCTGTGGCGAAAACACCGCTTGTCGAGAAAAAAGAAGTTAAAGAGACGGCGGCGGATGAAGAAAAGATCAGCGTCGAAGAAGCGGTTAAAGAGGAGACGGAAGACATTGCGCTAAAGGAAGATACCTCCGAAGACAAGGCGGTGGTTTTAGAACCCGAGGTTTCGGCCGAAGACGCAGGCGAAAAGCCTGAAGAGAAGGCCGCGGAACCGGTTGCGCCGGAAGTGACTGAAAAAACCGAGGCTGAACCTGAAAAAACCGAAGATAAAAAGGAAGACATCGGATCAAAAGAATAAATCCGAATGGATGGTCATCCCATGATCCTTTAAAAGCCTTGTCTTAAAAGACAGGGCTTTTTTTTTGGTGTTCGGAGGGTGTCGGTTTAAACCCCATTGGAAATAAAGGACGGTTCCGCATGAGGAGAAAACATGTCTGCAGTCCAATCCAGCATAAAGAAAAAAGATTATGATGTTATCATTATCGGCGGCGGTCCCGCCGGACTCTTTGCCGCTTACTACCTGTGCGAACACTCTGACCTGAATGTTCTTATTGTCGATAAGGGAAAAGGTCCCAGAAAACGCAAATGCCCCATCACCGAAAAACACCAATGTATGAAATGTAAGCCCTGCAATATCCTTTGCGGTATCGGCGGCGCAGGTCTCTTTTCCGACGGAAAGCTGAACTTCATCCATAAATTGGGAAAGACCGATTTAACTCAGTTTATGCCGGCCGGCAAGGCCCAGGAACTTATCCATGAGACGGAACAGATATTCAACAGGTTCGGCATGGACGGCCGGGTCTATCCCACGGATTTGGAAGAAGCCAAAAATATTCGGAAACAGGCCAAGCGATATGGGATCGACCTGCTCATTATCAAACAGAAGCATCTGGGGAGTGAAAACTTGCCGGGCTACATCGCGGATATGGTCGATTACATCAAGGCCAAAGGGGTGACCATACACACGTCAGAAGAAGCAAGGGACGTAATTATCGAAAACCGCCGGGTGAAAGGCATTCTGACCAACCGGAAGAAATACCCAGCCAACAACATTATCCTGGCCCCGGGCCGTGTGGGCGCGGATTGGACCGGGAAACTGGCCCAAAAATATGGGATCGGGCTCAAACAAAGAGGCATTGAGGTCGGGGTGCGCGTTGAGGTTCACAACGATATTATGCAGGATCTTTGCGAGGTCATCTACGATCCAACTTTCTTTATCCAGACATCAAAGTACGACGATCAGACCCGGACATTCTGCACCAATAAAGGGGGATTCGTTTCATTGGAGAATTACGCCGACTTTGTCTGTGTCAACGGGTATTCATATCAGCACAAAAAATCCGAAAATACCAACTTCGCATTTCTGTCCAAGGTGGTACTGACCGAGCCGGTAACGGACAATCAAGCATACGGAGAGTCCATCGGCAGCCTGGCGAACCTGATCGGCGGCGGCAAGCCGATACTGCAGCGATTCGGCGACCTCAAGCGGGGCAGACGGAGTACATGGAACCGAGTTAAAAAAGGATATATCGACCCGACACTGACCAAGGTGGTCTGTGGTGATATCGCCATGGCCCTTCCCGAGAGAATTCTGACCAACATCATCGAAGGTCTGGACACCCTCAACCGGGTGGTTCCGGGTGTATCCAACGACGAAACCTTGTTGTATGCACCTGAGATTAAATTTTTCGCAACCCAGGTCGATACCACGCCTGATCTGGAAACAGAGATTCAAGGAATGTACGTGGCCGGTGACGGTCCCGGTGTCGCCGGAAACATTGTTTCAGCCAGTGCCACCGGACTGATACCAGCCAAAGCCATTGTGGCAAAAACGAAAAGTTAGTTTGATCGTTTCTTGTCGACTATCGTAAGACCCGATCCACAAGGGCCGGAAATTGGCTCCGTATTGAATCGACCATCCCGGGATCGATTTCAGCGGTGATGATTTCTTCCGCCTCCCCCCCTTCGACCAGAACCTGCCCCAGAGGGTCGACGATCATGCTGTGGCCCGCAAAAGGGGTGCCGGCGTCGGGGCTGGTGCTGGCGCAATTGCAGGAGAAAAGATACGCCAGGTTTTCATGGGCTCTGGCCCTGTTAAACAACCGCCAGGCCTCCACGCGTGCAAGGGGCCAGGCGGATACGACTAGAAAAAATTTAGCATTCTTATCGACCATTCTGCGAAAAAGTTCCGGAAACCGAAGATCATAACAGGTGGAAAATCCGCTTTTCCCCCAAGGGGTATCCGTAACGACAACATCCTTGCCCGGGGTCAAGAGTTCGGCCTCTTCCGACATATAGCCGAAAAGATGGATCTTGCGATATTTCGCGACAACTTCACCGTTTGGATTCAGCAAAATTGTGGTATTGAACAAATTATCGTTTTCCCTTTCCACAAAACTACCCATCAAAATATGGCATTTTCGCTCACGGGCCTTTTCTTTGAATGCATGGACCGTGGGGCCATCCATCGGTTCGCTGTCAGATCGATACCTGTGGAAAGAAAAAAAACCGCACGGCCATATTTCAGGCAGTAGAATAAGGTCGCTTTCAGGTGCTCGGTCCACCATATCTAGCGCGTGTTCAAGGTTCTTCTGTTTGGACTGATCGATAATTTCCAGTTGGATGCTCGATACTTTCATATTCGACCCTCTGACATTAAAAGTGTTAAACCCTATTCATCTGCCCTGACTTCAGATCCGGGGCATCTTCGACTTTCCCTCAATCAAGATATTAACATTGCAATGGGGAATTTTCAAATTTTTCCCATAAATTTATTGCGCATTTATTGTTTTGTCCATAGTTTTTCATCCTTGACGTCAGTGTATCCGGGTTAACGCATTCGAATCCCAATAGAGAGAGAACGCTCCACGACAGCGTATCTCTCTTTTCAACCGACGGGAACTTGTACTCGAGCACCCGTAAGCCCGAGCCGAGCCGGAGTTTTAAAGAACCATTCGTCGATAAAATATCCGATGGATGTTTTAAATCATAATTTCATTCGGCTCGGTCTAACGGGTGCTAAAGCCCTTCAAACAGCCCGTCGGTTTCCAAGAGAAACACGGCGTCGCTCTGCTGTAGGGAAATCAAATGTGTTAACCCTGCTCATTGAATTGTATTGGCTTGCAGGGAATCCCAATTTTGTTTATGCTGAACTCGGATCATGATAGATTTTTAGTACGTGTTCAGGGGGTGCGCTTCTCCGTGTAAGGATATTGGCGGAGTGGCTTCGTTATTTCAATGACTTAGCGGTGGGGGAGACCGCGGCTCCCGTATGCTTTTTGCGGGAGAACGCGGAGGGGGCAGGAATGCCCCCGCTGCTAAGTCTTTGAAATTGCCAGACACGTAGACACCGGAGTGAAGCGGGGGAGCGCACCCCCTGAACACGTACGATTTTAATGTATCCAGCGCTAGGGACTGACGGTTCTGCA
>JAHECI010000272.1:0-1328 GCA_024641825.1 Desulfobacterales bacterium
TCTGTCTAAAAAGTAAAACCGAAATTATTCAAGTCGATTGAGCTGCTTCAAAAATAGACACCGTGGTCAGGTTTTGAATGTTGACAAAAATGCTGAGAAGCACCGTGGCGTTTTCATGGTTGACGCTCCTAATTCACAGATTCACCTAATCTTTTGATAAGAGAATAATACCCCAGAAATCATGCTTTTTGAATTCTGAGGTAACCAACCAGGACATAAAATCCATTTAAACCAAAAGATATCAAACTCAAACTGTAAATATCAAGTCGAGATGGTTTTTAAGACATCCATTCCTTGTCCCATAATGTGATGTGACCGATTTGGTTGTGATCTCGATTTGTAATTGAATGATTAGATCTTGGTCGATTCACTCGAAACTATATTAGAAGACAGCCAATTTGCGATGAACTCTGCGATCTTCTCCCATCCGGGCTCACCGATCATCCAATGGGCGTAATTTTTAAATTCTTTGTACGTGGACCCCTTATATTTTTTCGCAACCTTTCGCACCACCGACGGCGGCGTCATCCGGTCCTCGGTTCCGGAAACGACCAAAACAGGACAGGTCACCGTTGATTCGTCGACCCTTGACGCACCCTTTGGGTCGAACATCCAAAATCCGATTTCTGCGGCGGCCCGTCCGGATTCGTAACCGCACCTTTCATAAACCGCTTTTTGATCTTCCACGGGGAGCAAATTGAATGCGGCATACACCGCTGTTTCAAAAGACAGGCCAAGGGGTTTCTTCCAAAATTCAAGGTCTGCAAGAAATTTCCAAAAGCTTTTGATGACGGTTAATTTTATCGGGTTAATTCCCCCTGGAGACGCAGGTGCAACCAGAACCAAAGCCTTGGCACGCCCCCTGCTTCCTAAGATCTGAGCGATAAGACCGCCCATTGAGTGACCCATGATTATCGGTTTTTGATCTAGTTTTAGAACCTGGTTTTCTATATCTTGTACATAATCGAGAAGGCTTGTCGTGCCCAATTTGGGATGCGGGGGGGCCTTGGGGCCCGTATTATGATATCTCAAGGTGGGAGAATAACAGGTGTATCCCCTGGCATTAAAAAAAGCTTCATATTTGTTCCAGTGCCAGCCACAGCACCACATGCCATGGATCATCACAATTGTTTCAGACATAAATATACGTAAGCCCCCTGGATCGATTCTGCTTCAACCTTTGAAGCTTGCTGCAGCCCGTAAAGGGGATTTCCGCTGTACTAGAAATCTTCAGAAGCTCGGTGAAACAGCATAAACTCCACGGATAGGGGGAATTAGATTGTTTCGGTTGTAAAGACGACATTAATACATCACCGCCACCCATACCG
>JAHECI010000272.1:1338-4744 GCA_024641825.1 Desulfobacterales bacterium
CAGAGAGCGCAGAGCTTTTGGTTTTTTTGCTTTTCGCTGAGACGCCGAAAAGCAAAATGGCTCAACCCTTCGGGTAATAAAATGCCCGTATTGGGACCTTGCAACCAAAGAATTGACGCCTTTTGTCGTTTCCGCAGCGTAAGCTGCTGAGTGCTTTTTCATTGCCGGCGTCCCTGTCCCGCGGAGCGGGCGGTGAATATAAACTCACATACCTGCATAGCAAAGCTGCGACCTTCAGCTAAGCTGAAGATTAATTAAAGCTCTCTTCAGCCTCGTAAGGGGATTTCAACCGGGACAGGAAAAATAGGATGTCTCTGTCATAAAGACGACATTAATACATCACCGCCACCCATACCGTCTCGGTAGTCGGATCCGTCCATTCGACCCTGTGTTTAAGATGGGCGGGGATATTCACGTAATCGCCGGGTTTTAAAGCTAACACGTCGTCGGTGCCTTCAAACAACAAGCCGGCACCGCCTTTGAGCAAAAGGACCCATTCATTTTGATCCTG
The DNA here is from genome assembly GCA_024641825.1 of Desulfobacterales bacterium. Classification (GTDB taxonomy): domain Bacteria; phylum Desulfobacterota; class Desulfobacteria; order Desulfobacterales; family UBA11574; genus JAAXQD01. Next base: position 1,850 of record JAHECI010000272.1, read on the forward strand.
ATCATACCAGAAACCTTCGGGCGAAGCATGTCCTTTGGAGACGATCCGCTCGATTTTAAAACTGCCCGCCGTTAAAATATCCTGGATTAGCTCCACAGGGATGTCGGCGGGGATGGATGAATAAATATTCCGGATAGGGTTCATCGCTTACTATCTTTCGTAAAAATTTAGGGAAACGAGCCGGTCAAAAACCCATAAAGAGACCTTTTAAATCTCCATCTTCCCGGCGATTAACTGCGCTACGAAAGCGGTGTCCGCCGGTGCAAATTCAAATTGGTCGAGTTCGTGGGTAAATACCCATCTGATTTCAGCATGGTCAAGGAGTTTGAAATCTCCTTGTTTCCAAAAAGCTTTAAAGGCCATCAGTTCAATGGTGCCAAAATCATATTTATGAACGTTCGACCCGAGATATTCGCCCACAGTGACGTCCACATCAAACTCTTCTTTAAGCTCTCTTTTTAAACACGCCTCCGGTGTCTCGTTCGGTTCAATCTTGCCGCCGGGAAATTCCCACATATTTGACAGTCGCGCCGTTGGCTTGCGTTTGGCGATAAGGAGCATTCCATCATTTACGAATATAGCCGCCGTCACTTTGATAATTTTATTCTCCACGTTTTAATTCCCCTCGCCACACCCAATTTCTTTGGTTTCATCAGGGTTCTTCGGCACTGCCGTCTTTTTGTTTAATTCTTGACAGGGCAGACAGCAGTTCTTCGGGGGACGGGTGGTCTGCGGGATTAGCGGCATGGTAACTGAAACGAACGGTGCCTTGGGTATCGATGATAAACACCCCCGATAGTTGAAGAACATCTCCCTGGGGTATCCCCATCCCGACTCCCGAGCCGAGGGCCTTCATCCCTTTGACAAACATCGATGGGGAGGCCATTTGAAGCAAACCGGCCCGTTTCAGCCCGTAGGCCTGGTACAGACGGCGTTCCGGATCGCACACGATGGAAAACTCCGGCGCAAAGTCTCTGCGAAAGGTCTCCGTCTGTTCCCTGTCTCCCATGCCCACCAGTATAATCTGAGCCCCGATTTTATCGAATCTGCTTTTTGTCTGACGCAACTGCGCCACCTGCTGTCGGCAAAACGGTCAGCCGAAGTGTCGCAGAAAAACCAAAACAAGGGGGCGTTCTTTCCACAATTCTTTGAGTTCTCGTTTGGCGCCGTCTGAAAGGAGCACCTTCATATTGGAAGCTTTAAGATGGTTTTTTTTCACGATGGGTTTCTTTCAATCAATTAAACCCTATAGTTGCATAAATAACATGACAAAATGGGTTTAAAAGTAATAATTACAAGCCATCTAACCCTTTTTAACTATTCTGCTGGAATGAACTCCAGATGGCATCCTTAAATCAGTGAAAAGCAGCCATGTTATTTACCCTACGGGAAAGCCGATGGCACCGCATCTCCTTCGTTGTCAAGGATTTGCGGTAAATTACTACAGCTGCACCCTTGACGTCTTGGATATGCAGTACCCTCGACTTTTGCAACGATAGGGTAAATTTAAAGAAGGGTATCATTGTTTTGGCATAATTCGGTGAAGCCTGTCCCCCTATCCGGTCTTATCCAGAACATAACTCATCCAGACATCTTTGCTTCCGGTTTTGGAAACGGACTTTGAAACGTCACAAACCGCGAAACCAAGGGTGTCGAACACGCTTCGAATCTTTGGGTCCTGCCACAGATAGAAAGTTCTGCCGTCCGGGTCTGTCCGGACCTCATCGCCCTCTTTTAAAGTGATCAGTACGATCCCATGCTTGGATATTGCGCCAGTAATGTTTTCAAAAACCTTTGAAAACCCTTCGTAGGGAACATGGACCAAAGCACCGACCAGTATAATCGCATCCACCAGGAACAAAGAAAAATCATAGGTTTCAAAATCCCCGTCGATGACTTCACATCCGGTATTCTCCCTTGCAAGCTGAGCAAGGCTCGGAGACCGTTCAAAACCGATGGCTTCAAAGCCTTGTTTTTTCATCCAGAGCAGGTCGCGGCCGCTGCCGCACCCCACGTCCAGAATAAATGCTTCTCCCGGAAGTTTTTTGACCAAAGGTTCTAAGAACGATGACGGATCGATGGAAAACGTCTTTTCGTGGTAGGCTTTGTAATGTTTTTGGTAAAAGTCGGTCATTTTCATACGTCCATGGTTTTGGGGTTTGGGTTCAGGGTTCTGACGGCTTTTATTCGCTGTCCGGATCGAATGCCATGGCTTTTTTGATTTTCTCGGCAGCCGCCTCTTTCAGACCCAACGCATTCAAAGCAATTCCCCAGCCGTACCATGCCGAAGGATGGTTCGGGCTGATCTCTGCGGCCTTTTCAAATTTCTCGACAGCTTCATCATATTTCTTCATCTCTATCAGGGCCACACCCCAGCTGCACCATATTTCGGCATTTTGGGGATCACTTTTCAAGACCTCTTTGAACTTTTCAACAGCCTCGTCAAACGGCAACATTCGGCACCTCTTAATAGGTTATGGGTTCATGGGGATGTGTTTCTATTCTTCGACCAGAATTTTTTAATCTTTTTCTGACAAGTCTTTATGTCGTATTTTTTTTATTTTCAGTTAATTAAAGTTGAAAACTTAAAGTTTTTTCTATATCAGGTTTTTGTGGATTCTTCGACCTCCGGCAGCATGATCCGGGCGTCGGCGACAACGCACTTTTCCGCCGAACACATGACCGGGTTCAGATCGATGGAGACGATCATCTCCGCGGATGCCATGACAAATTCAGAAAAACAGATCATGGTCCGGGTCAGTTCGTCGGCATCGACCACCACGCCCCCCCGGTATCCGGAAAGCAGCCGGCCGGCCTTGAGGCCCTTGATCATGGACGCCACATCATCGGGACCCACCGGCGCCATACGCAAGCTCACGTCCTGGTAGATCTCGA
>JAHECI010000273.1 GCA_024641825.1 Desulfobacterales bacterium
CGAATCTTCATAATTTCCTGTGCCAGTCTTTCGCCGGTCATTTTGGGCATGGTCATGTCGGTGATGATCAGGTCGAATCCACCCGGATTGGTCCCGAACCGTTCCAGGACCTCGATGGGGTCCGTTCCGGTTTCAACGCGGTAACCCAGTTGCTCCAGGACTCTTTTTCCTATCTTTAAAATGGATATTTCATCGTCCACAAACAGAATTCGCTCATTTCTACCGGGGGTAGGCTCAGGTTCATCCGGTTTCGGTTCGACCGCTTCTTGGATGATCGGGAGGTATACATGAAATACGGTGCCCTGCCCGGGTTCGCTATAGACGGTCATGGTGCCGCCATAGGTCTGTACGATCCCGTGAGCCACGGCAAGTCCCAGACCCGTTCCTTCATCTCTCTTCTTGGTTGTAAAATAGGGATCAAATATCTTGTTTAAAATCTCCGGGTCAATCCCGTGACCCGTATCGCTGACGGACAATCTGACAAATTCCCCTGGCCGGAGGCCCGGATGTCCAAGGACAAATTCATTATCCAGTCTTATCTTGGTCAGGCTCACTTCCAGAATGCCGCCCAATTTCCGCATGGCATGACCCGCATTGGTGCAGAGGTTCATGATAATCTGATGGATCTGGGTCGGATCGGCCATAATATTCTCACCCTCGTCTTCGATTTTTTGCCGGATCTCTATGGTGGCGGGCAGGGTTGATCGGAGGAGTTTGAGGACCTCTTTGAGAATAAGGTCAATCTGAATCGGGGCAACCGCCACCGCTTGCTGCCGGCTGAAGGCAAGGATCTGCTTCACCAGATCCCGTGCCCGTTCCCCTCCCTTGTATATTTCTTTAAGATCTCCCCGTACCGGGCTCTCCTTGGGGAGTTGATCCAAGGCAAGCTGTGTAAATCCAAGAATGGCGGAGAGGATATTGTTGAAGTCATGGGCAATGCCTCCGGCAAGCGATCCGATGGCCTCCATCTTCTGGACCTGGCGAAGCTGCTCTTCCACCTTCTTTCTCTTATCTTCTTCTTTATCCTTTTCCAACTTCGCCCTCAAAATAGGGGCTACGTGATTGGCGATGGTTTCTAAAAGGCGCTTGTCGTTTTCACCATAGCCATTTTCTTTTTGGCCGACGAGAAAGTTCCCGATCAGTTGGTCCTTATGTACGATAGGAACGTCTAAGGCGTTGTCTATGATGATGTGTCCATTCGGGAAGCTGAGTGTTTCGTTGGAGTATAGTGGTTTTCTTTCCATCAATGCCTTCCCCCAGAGACCTCCCCAATTTTTACGAGGGAAAATATTAGTCTTATCGGGAATCTGGCATTGCTCCCAGATATCCTGGGTCAAAGAGGGACATATCAACTCCTCTGCTTCATTGATGAATCCAAAAATGCCGTATTTGCTTTTGGTTAAATCCAAAATAAATTTCAACATTTTTTCGTAAATTTCATTATCCGGAACGGTTAAGAAAAATTGAGCGATCTGGTTTCTGAGCATTATCTGACGTTCCGATTCCTTTCGCGATGTAATATCTATCAAAGCTGCAATGCTTTTTTCTGTTCCAGGAATCACACTGGTCCTGTTATGAATTTCCTTTATATTTCCATAGTTATCAATGAAGCGAAAATCATATTCGGAAGGTGTTCCATTCTTTTTTTCTCTTCTTTGGGCGTGATATTTTTTCATCTTTTCAAGTTGTTCTTCATCAACGACAAATTTTGTCCATTTCATCTTTCCTTCGATCTCAGATTTTGTATAACCGCTGAGTTTTTCAAATTCTTCATTGGCCAGGGATATGGTCAGGTCGTCTTCAATAATGACCGTTGCGGTCCCGGTATTATGGAAGATCGTTCGATATCTCTTTTCGGATTCTTCCAGTGCCTTTTGGGCTTGCCTCCTGTCTGTGATGTCCCGAGTCACTCCGACGATTCCTGCTGGTTTGCCATTCCTTTCCCGTAAAAAGGTCGCTTTCACTTCCACCCACACAGTTGAGCCGTCCTTGCAGACATGTTCCATCTCCAGAGTGCGAAGCCGTCCGGCGTCTATTCCATCTCCGCCTTCCAACAACATTTCTTCCCTGAAGGTCTCCATTACCCGCTCAAAGGAAGGGGCTGTCAAAACGTCTTCCAGGGACTTGGCCATGAATTCATCAGCGCTGTAACCGGTCAGACGCTCCACCGACGGGCTTATATAGATGAAACGCATGTCCATATCCATGGTCCAGATCATATCGGTCACATTCTCGGCCAGGAGCCGGTATTTTTCCTCGCTTTCGCGCAGGGCATCTTCCGTTCGTTTTCGATCGCTAATATCCTCTCCGACCTTGACGAATCGAGTGATCCTGTTTTCTTCGTCCAAGATGGGTGATATGGATGATGCCTCCCAATATGTCTCCCCGTTCTTTTTTCGGTTACAAAATTCTGCTCGCCATTCTCGGCCAGAATTCAAGGTTTGGAACATCAATGCCTTATCCTCAACCGTCTGTTCCCCTAACTCGGTTGCATTCGTTCCCAAAACATCTAAAGGTGTGTAGCCGGTTATTTCCAGAAACTTAGGATTAACATACTCAATGCTGCCGTGGATGTCTGTTATCATCACGATACTCGGGCTCTGCTCCACAGCCATAGCTAAATTTCGAACGGTTTTTTCCACCTGTTTTCGCCTGGCAAGCTCTTTTTCCAGATCTTGCATCTTCTTTTCTAGTTTTTTAACAAGGCGCTCGCTGTAAAGTTTGTAGGTTTCTTCTTCCTCCCGCTCGACAGGTTCTCTGTGGCCAATTTTACCCTTTTCAGCGTCTTCGATCACTTCCCGGATGACCTCGATGAAGGGAACCGGATCCATGGGTTTCCGGAGAAACCGGTCGGCTCCGATTTCGTTGGCAAAAATCTCATCCTTTTCGTCCACATAGGTAGCCGTATAAAAGACAAAGGGGATTTTTTTTAAGGACGCATCCATCTTACAGTGCCTGCAGAGCTGAAATCCGTCCATCACGGGCATGAGAATATCGGCGATGATCAGATCGAAGGGTTCTGTCTTGAGCTTTTGCAGGGCTTCGTCGCCGTTTTTGGTCATTGCCACTTTATAACCGTTTCCCTTGAGCAGGGCTTCCAGCAGGATGCGGTTTTCCTTTTTGTCATCTACAATGAGGATTTTCATGAATATCTCCCTTTATGACGATGGATGAACGGTCGCTAAGCTCCCTAAGACGATGGACGATCGTTCGCTTCGCTCTTTAAGACGATAGACGACCTTTCGTCCTCTCGTCCCTTTGTCCTTTCCTCCCTACAAGTGTTCCCTGATTTCCTGAATAAAAGTTTCCGGATCGATGGGCTTTTCAATATACCCCGTGCACCCGGCTTCCAGAGCCCTCTCTCTGTCCCCAACCATGGCATAAGAGGTTACGGCCAGGATGGGTAATTGCTTCATTTTGGAATTTGGAATTTGGAATTTGGATTCTTCTTCATTCCGCATTCCGCAATCCAAATTCCGAATTCGCCGGGTGACCTCCAAACCGTCGATATCGGGAAGCTGAATATCCATGAGAATCAAGTCGGGCTTCTCTTTTGCCGCCAATTCAATTCCTTGAAGGCCTGTTTTTGCCTCGATAACGGCGTAGCCGTTTTGTTCCAGCAAAAATCGCATCAGGTATAGATTGGTATCATTATCCTCGATGATCAGGATTTTTGATTGTTGATTATTTTTTATCATTTTTCAGCCCCTTGGAATTGAGTATTGACTATTGAATATTGAGAATTTATTTTGATCTTGCAGTTTTCCGGCTGGCAAAAAAGATTGCTGTGAGCTCTTCAGCTTCAGTTAAAAGAGGTTTGACTCTGTTCGTTATTAGCAATTTATCATCGATAATGAATTCCAACCAAAAGGCAGATTCGTCCGTTTCTTCAAGGACGATGCTTAGCTTTGCGATAAAGCCGGCTTTTGACTGAGCCAGGCATGAGGCCCGGTAATTCGCCGCTACGGATGTAGCGCACCGAATCAACTGACCGGCAACATGTTTTCCCAATTGTGTTTTGGGCAACGCCAACGCCAACTTGACAGACCGATGGGCGAACTCCTTTGTCCGCTGTTTCAAGTCCATGCTCTTCATCGTCACTCCTATCACTATAATTGAGAATTGAATATTGTAAAAACCTGTTTGATTTTCAATCCTCATTTCTCAATATTCAATATTCAATCCCCAATTCTCACTGGCAGTTCCACAACAAACTCGCTCCCCTTGCCGTATTCGCTTTTGACCGTGATGTCACCTCCTAAAAGGTTTGCCAGTTTTTTACTGAGATACAATCCCAGTCCCGTTCCCTCAAATTTTTTCGTCAGCGACGCATCCACCTGCTGGAATGGGAAAAAGAGGCGGCTCATGTCCTCTTTTTTGATGCCGATACCGGTGTCGGAAACCGTGATAACGACGGATGACGGACGATCGTTCGCTTCGCTTTCTAAGACAACAGACGCCACAACATCCCTCATCCCTCGTCCTTCGTCCGTCGTCCTTCGAGCCTCAATGCGCACGCCCCCTTGTTCCGTAAACTTTACCCCGTTGCTCAAAAGATTTGTCAGAATCTGCACAACGCGCCTCCGGTCACTGAAAAGCATAATTCCTTCGGGCACCTCTCGGACAAGTGTCACTCCCTTTTCAGCCGCTGCCACCGAAACGCCTGCCGAGGCTTCCTGGATGACTTCATTTAAGCTGAATTCCTCGGGCAGCGGCTCCATCATGCCCGCTTCAACTTTGGAAA
>JAHECI010000274.1 GCA_024641825.1 Desulfobacterales bacterium
CACGAGCGGGCATGAATACACAGATAATATTATTTTTTGATTTAAGAATCTTGGGAATCTGTGTCCCTCTGTGTCCACAAAAAAATTCCTAAGTTTTATATGTTCTTGAAACAAGACGGAGGTCTATAAATTATAATATGCTTATTTAGCTATATATAGAGGCCAAAAAAAATTACGGCTTACATATTTCTTCCCGGTTAAAAAAGGGAGCTTGTTTCATTAAATCAGCCAGATCAGGATCATTGTTCAGCCAGTGTTTTATGTTTCCCAGAAGGCTGGCAGCATAGGGGCTGTGGTGACCGTCCGAAAGATAATAGTTCACCCACAAACCGTCTTTCTGATAATCGACCAGTCCGGCCTCTTCGAGTATTTTAAGATGTTTGGAAACGCTGGGCTGGGAAATTTTCAAGGCCGCCCGAAGCTCGCAAACGCACATCATTTTTTGCTGAAGCAATTTTACGATTTTCACCCTGTTGGGGTCCGATAGGGCCTTCATGACTTTGACAAATGTTTTCATGGCTGCTCCTTATATTCTGTTTTTGGAATATATAGCATCTCAGGATTTGTGTCAAACACTTTTCCGATAAAAATTATCAATAATTTTTTGGGGTTTTTATTGTGAAAAAACGCAGAAAAGCATTTGATTATGGGGGGTAGGATTCGTCAACAGCGAGGAATCATCAAGGGAAAAGGAGGACGCCTTTTCCCTTGATGAAAATGATCTGTTATTAATGGGGATGAAATTCTCGGATTTGCCACTTGGGCTTACCGGTTTCTTTATCCATTTCCGTAAATTCTTTATGGTATTCCGTAACCTTAAAAAGACCGGTAAACTGGTTGCATACGGGATTACCGGCTTTGATCCATCCAACTATACCGTCTTTTAACGTCCATACATTGGTATAGCCGTACTCAATCAGCTTCTCCGATACATATGCCTGCCTTTTATGCGTACGGCACCATACAACGATCTTGGCGTTTTTGTCCTTGACCTTCTTTGGAATCGTGTACATGTGGCCTGCATGGATATGATCGGTGTAAGGGATGTGAAAGGCATAAAATTCCGGATGGGTTCGAGTGTCGATCAGATACGCTTTCTCCTTCCCAGCCATGACATCATCGTAGAGCTTTTTAAACTGCTCGGTTGTCAGTTGGCGATCCGCTGGAACAGCTTTTGTTGCCTTTTCCCATACCATCTTTTCATTGTCCTGGAGCATTTTAGAATCATCGGCAAAGACGAAGCCGACGGATCCCAAAACAAACGTTAAAACCAGTGTAAAAACTAATAATTTTCTCATGGGAAGACCTCCTATAAAAAAGTCGGATAATTAATTAGTGTCCATCCACAATTGTAAAATGGGCACGGTGGGTTTCCTATTCATAAATGAGCAGTTTTTATCCGGACCAGAGCGGTACAAGGGACATACCCTCTAAACAGCAGCCGAAAACCCGCGGTGAACACAGATCCGGGCAAAAAGGGCCATTTATGGATGGAAACTAATTAAGAATCTACACCTAAAAAATGTTTGTCACCTCCTTTTTCCTTTGTGTTTGGATTCTATGAAAAAATTATTCCAAATACCCGGGGTTGTCAAGAACAGTTTCCTTGACCTCGTTCCCTTCAACCCTAATCGGAAGACAACTAATTGTGGGGTCGGGGAATTTTTATTCTAACCCCTTGAGTATTAGCGGAATGAATGATCTTTTTTTAAATCGGATGCTGTCCGAGTGGCTTAGGGATCGTTAGAAAGAACAAGCGTATCTCAAAATGGTATTTTTAAAGAAATTTTAAAGTTATGCAACGAACCTTTGATATTTCAAAGATAGTTTCCTGTTCTTTCTCTACGATCCCTTGCCGCGAGTTCATGCGGTTTAAAAAAAATTATTCATGGAGCACCGTTATTAAAAAAACACCCCGACCTTTCAACTAATTTGTATTTTTTATCAGGAAGATACATAACTATCGAGTATTTTCAAAAGATGACCAAATTCATCTTTTTTTAGATGCACCGGCGGCATTTGGGCGTTGGTCCGGATGTCTCGTGGATTTTTAAGCCACTGCCCGAGACCTGTTGAATTCCAGGATTTACGACCTTTGAAGGTTTGAAAATAAAAATCGCTGAAAATCCCTGAAAGATTTGGCCCTATATCGCCCTTGCCGATACCGCCGATACTTTGGGTTAAAATCCGGTGGCACCCGCCACAGTTTCTGCTAAAGACATTATCGCTGTCTTCTTTATCTTCTTCAAAATGAATGGCCTGACCGAAATCAGTAGACTTGAGCGCATAACCGGCACTCGACGCCAAAATGGCGTTCACCAGGCGGGTAACATCCGTCTCTTGGAAATTAAAATGGGGCATAAACACTGCCGGTTTATTTATGGCGTCGGCCAGGACCTCCGGCATTTTTTTATCAAGAGACCCATCCAGATTCGATGCAAGCCCGTTTCCCTGTTGGCCGGTTTGATGACAACGACGGCATCCGGATATGTCGATCAACCATTGGCCGGTTTCCACCACCGGGCTTTCCGGAAGGGTAAAGCAGGCGTATTCTCCTGGAACCAATCGATGATGTGCGATTTGAATCCGCTGGGTCCTGGGATCTCCCCGGTGGCAATCCACACAGGTTCCCCATCCTTCATGATGGGCGGAATGGCACTCCAGGCAACCGGTGTTGCGGCCGTTGTAAAAGTGAGGCCCCGTTGTCCAAAGGAGAACCAGAAAAACGGTTAGAATGGATAGACGAAGGCCCAATTTTCCCCCCGAAAAAACATGGCGACGATGGTCAGAACGGTTATCAAGAGAAAGACGGCGATGGTGACCCCATTCACCCCTCGCTGATCCCTCGGCAACCACTCGGCCTTTTTGGCGTCCGGGATCCCCGGATGATACGGCAGCAGTAAGAAGTAGATGCCCAACAATACGACGGCATAAATCAGGTACTTTGAATAGCTTGCCAGTTCCTGAATCCAGAGGAAGAACCAGGCGGCTTTAACCGGATTCGGCACGTTTGCAATCTGGGCGGGTTCCTCGAGAGGTGCCGGGATAACCATCCCCAGAGCAAATAAAATGCCCACCAAAAGCACCATGGCTCTTTTAATGATGCGGAAAAAAAACGGCGAACTTGGCAGAAAATCTTTCACAAGTAAGGTAACACCTCCTTGTTCTGGCGGATGCGGTAGAAATGTAAAAATGAAAGAAGCAACACCGCCACAGGGATTATCACGGCATGCAATACATAGAATCGCAGCAGAGAGATCGGCTGTCCCACACCGTCCGGCGCCAAAATCTTGACCACAGCCTTCCCTGCTGGAAGCGTTTTGATCAACTCCATGCCGGTTTGGGTCGCCCATAAAGCCAGTTGATCCATGGGCAGTAGATAGCCGGTGTAGGCTTCAAAAAGCGATAAACAAAGAATAAAAAACCCGACCACCCAGTTCAGCTCCCGGGGCTTCCGATAGGCACCGGTGAGAATAACCCTCAGGGTATGCAGGAAAATCAACACCAAAAATATATGGGACGCCAGCCGATGTATGCTCCGGACAAATAACCCGCCAGGAACTGAAGATTCCAAAAAGAGGATCGATTCAAAGGCATGCTCCGAAGACGGTTGATAATAGAACAACAGCAGCAGCCCGGAGGCAATCAGCACCATAAAGGTGGTAAAAGCCAATCCCCCCAGACAAAACGTATAGGTGATCCGAAGGTTCTCCCGACGGACCATTCTGGGGAAGAGGTGACCGATAAACGCGTTGAATAGACCGGTTTCGTTTTGCATGTTAATCCTGAAAATCTGACTCGAAAAACACTGAGCCAAGCAGCAAAGCAATTTCGAATGAACACAAGAATATCGAATGTTGAATAACGAATTTCGAATGGTAAAGAATAGAAAACAAAAATGCTTCGACATTCATCATTCGATATTCGAAATTCATTATTTGCAGTTTCAAACTAAGTCAAAGTATCTGCTCTTTACGAGGTAGTCATTATTAAAATATCATCGGCCTGTTCTTCCACGGACAGTTTTTCCAAAGACCGATCAGCCGGTCCTTTAACCACGTCGCCGCGGGGTGTAAATTCACTGCCGTGACAGGGACAGGCAAACCCTTTTGGGGTCGTGTTCACCGTACACCCGAGATGGGTGCAGGTCAGGTTAAGGGCGTAAACATTCCTGCCGTCCTGTATCACAGCGATCTTTTTTTCTCCGAAAACCCGTGCACCGTTTCCGGGGATATCCGTTTTCTTAACACGAAAAATCCCTTTTTTACGTTGGGTCCGGGGAATGAGAAACTTACCCAGCACGGGCAAAGAGACCATCCCCAGCACCAGGGTTTTGATTAATTTTCGACGGCCCTTATGAGGTTTTTCCATTTTTTTACGTAGGCTTTTTTAAAATCCGATCCCTTTGAGGCCATTTTCCCAAAACGGTCTTGGGACATGAAAGATCCGTTGGACACATTCTGTCCCCTTTGGTCCCAAAAGGAAACCAGTGTCATCCCGTCCTTTTCCAGCTGGTAAATGCGATCTTTTTCTTTTTCCAGTATAAACCGTTGGGGGGAATTGTGGCAACCGTCACACATGACCGACCCCCGACGAATGGTGTGGGGGAAAAACGCTTTCCACTGTGCGGACAACAGGCGGTTTTCCTTCCCCACCGGCCTGTTGTCCTCGATGTCCGTAAAATAGACGATAAACTGGGGCCGGATGGGACTCACTTTTCCCCGTTCGTTGATCC
>JAHECI010000028.1 GCA_024641825.1 Desulfobacterales bacterium
ACAGCATAATTGTCCCATTCGTTTACAGAATATACCAGGTCATCCCGCTCGATATCCGTACCGTTTCTGTTGACCTCGATCTCATTTTCCGCAGTGTCCGGAACCCGTTTGACGCATACTAAGATTTCCATCTTTTCCCTCCAGCATAATTAGTTAGTACTTAACCGGAACCCTCTACTTTTTCAATTAAAATTCGAAATACGAAGTACGAAATCTTAAACAAATTCTAAATTCAAATGCTTAAATGATCAATATCTACGTGTTCATGGGGTGGGCTTCCTCGTGTAACGATATTGGCGGAGTGGCTTCGTCATTTCAACGACTTAGCAGTGGGGGAGACCGCGGCTCCCGCATGCTTTTCGCGGGAGAACGCGGAGGGGGCAGGAATGTCCCCGCTGTTAAGTCATTGAAATGACCAGACACGTAGACGCCGGAGTTAAACGGGGAGGCACACCCCGCAAACACGTATATCAATACCTATGAATACCGAGTCTTTGTTTTCGAACCTTGGAAAATTTGATATTCGGATTTGTTTCGAGTTTCGGTATTCGGATTTAGATAATTATCTGTTGATCATCAATCATATCAAATGTTTTTCAACCAGCTCCACTATGTCCATGGCCTCCATCTCACCTTCCAGGCCGCTGGTCTTAATGGCATCTTCTATATTAACCATACAAAAGGGACAGGCGGTAACGATGACGTTTGCTCCAGCTTCCTTTGCCATTTCAACCCTGACCTGCCCCATCCGTTTCTCCTCTATGGGCTCGTAAAACAGCATCAGCCCGCCGCCGCCGCAACAAAACGAGCGGTCTTTGCAGTGCTTGGTCATTTCAACCCGATGGATTCCAGGAATCGAATCGATGACCTCCCGCGGATCATTATAAAGGTTATTGTGCCGGCCAAGATAACACGGATCGTGATAGGTATAGGTTTTATCCGGGTTCTCGACATGTTTTAATTGGATATTGCCGGATTTGATGCCTTTCAAAATCGTACTGCTGATGTGTTCCACCGGCGGAATGTCCTTGTAGTCATGTTTCAATGCATTAAAGGCATGGGGGTCTGCAGTAACGATACGATTCACATCGGCATTATTTATGGCATCTGAATTTCGATCTCTTAATTCCAAAAAGAGCATCTCCTCACCGAATCGCCGGACCTCGTGGCCGCTGTCTCTTTCCTCCGGTCCCAGTATTCCGAAATCGACACCCCCAGCGAAAAGAACCTTCGCTGCGGCCCGGCCGATGTCCTGTATCCGGTCGTCATAGGAAGTAATGCTGTCAACAAAATAAAGGGTATCTGCGGTCTCTTTTTTCCCAAGGATCTTTATGTTGAGATCTTCTGGCAACTCCTTGGTCCAGTCCGCGCGTTTCTTCTCCATTTTGCCGTAAGGATTGCCCCGTTTTTCAAGGGCTCCCAAAGGTTTTTGCAAGGATTGGGGCACCATCCCCTCTTCCACCAATCCCCTTCTCACATCAACAACCTTGTCGATATATTCAATAAAAACCGGACACTCCTGTTCACAGGCGCCGCAGGTGGTGCATGACCAGATTTCATCTTCTTCCAACACTTTCCCGATAAAGGGATTCACCTCCACAGACTTACCCTTGAGCGGATATTTATTGAAGGAATAATTACGGCACTTAATGGAGATAAATCTCGGAGAAAGCGGTCGCCCCACGGCATTGGCCGGACAGTTGTCCGAACATCTCCCGCAATCGACACATGAATAAAAATCGAGAATATGTTTCCAGGTAAAATCCTCATATTTTTTGACCCCAAAAGCTTCAAGGTCATCCAGCGCTTTTTCCTCAATTCCCCATCGAACCGGTTTTACCGTACCTTTGTCAAGTTTCATTAAAAATACATTCGGCAAAGACGTAATGACATGAAAATGCTTGCCCATGGGCAAAAAACACAAGAAAAAGAAGAAGATCAGCTCATGTGTAAAATATGCACCCAAGTGCAGATGTTGCAGCATATCCATGGGAAAGAGTCTCAACATGTGGGTTGCCATCCACGTTCCGGTCAATGGCGACAGAATCTCCGGCTTTAGTCCATTTTGATATCGAGCTGCAAACTCGGTTCCTTCAAAAACCATGTCACAGGTAACCAGTCCTGTAATCAGCAACAACACCAACACAGCTTCCCAGGTATGCTCTTTGCCGTATTTGGGAGGTACCTCGTACCGTTTGGGTTTAATGACGATTCGACGGTACAATGCTGCCAGACACGCTGCCAGAATGAGTGTTCCGGCAATATCCTTGAGTACCAAGTAAACCTGACCGGCCGTCCCGCTCAACCCCGGCAATACATAGCCATCAGAAATGCCGAGCAGCACGAGGGTTATGGACCGCAGAGACAGGATGACAAAACCTGCAAAGAGCGTGATATGGATAATGCCCGCATCCGGATACCTGGGATGCCGGTACTGTCCCACGGCATATTTTAACATTTTCAAAAATCTTACAAATAGACGGTCAAGACGCGGGTCCGGAGATGCTTTAACCATCGGTTTTAATCGAAGGGCAATGATATAGGTAAATATCGCCACACCAACCAACGGTATGATCAATGAGAAAATGACGGTGGGAAACCCGAGAACAAAGGCCTTTGCCGGAGAAATCAATATTGCTTCCATTTTTTAATTTTCAACCCCTTAATCCCAACAATGAATGAACGCTCATTCATTTTTTAACAGAACAACCCTTAAACTGTCAAGAAAAAGTTCCATTTTTCAGTCGATTTCAAGTCTATTTTGGTATACTAATATCGCATAAATTACAAGCTTTCTTGACAAATATTCATTTTCATCCTAACAGATATAAACAAGAAAATTGGAATCGTCGTTCTTAAATGGTCAAAATTTATTATATCTTCAATCTTAAATCTTCACTTATTCAAAATAGAGTGTTTGCACCCGTACTTTTCTTTTGCCGTAAAAAACACAATATTTGTACCTAATCGCATAAAGGGGGGCCAATGACAACAGAGATCAGATATGAAGATAAATGCTGGTTAAAGAGTTATGAAAAAGGGGTACCTGAAAAATTCAGTTACGAAGACATATGCCTCCCGAAAATTCTGGGAAGGACGGCCGCCAAATTTCCGAATAAGATGGCCCTGTTATTTGAGGGATACAAAATGACCTATCGCGAACTCAATGATATGGTCAACCGTTTTGCCGCTGCCCTGCATTCCTTTGGTATCAAAAAGGGTGACAGCGTTGCCATTCTTTTGCCCAATCTCATCCCCTGTGTCGCGGCCTATTATGCCATATTAAGGATCGGCGGCATCGCGGTGATGAACAACCCATTATATTCAGACCGTGAGCTTATACATCAATTTCATGATTCCGGTTCAAAAGCACTGATTACCATAGATCTGCTCGGAAACCGAATGATCGATGTCAGGTCCAAAACAAAGATAAAGCAGATTATATATACCTCTATCGGTGATTATCTTCCTTTTCCAAAGAACCTGTTGTTTCCGCTGGTGGCCAAGAAAAAAAAGCTTGCGGCAGATGTTAAATCATCTGCAAATGTATACAAATGGAAAGATGTTCTGGCAAAAAGTTCTCCAAATCCTCCCGAGGTTGAGCTTTCGTTTGATGACGTGGCCATGTATCAGTATACCGGGGGAACCACCGGTGTTTCAAAAGGCGTTATGCTGACACACGGCAATCTGAGCAAACAGGTTCAACAAGTGGGTGCATGGTTCCCCGCCTTCGACAGCAACGAAATTATGCTGGGAGCACTTCCCTTTTTTCATGTGTTTGGTATGAGCACTGCAATGAATCTGGCCATTTATTTAGGGTGGGGTGACATTCTTGTTCCAAAGCCCCAACCGGAACCCCTGATTCAAGCCATTCGAAAATTCAAACCAACCTTCGTGCCCCTGGTCCCCACCATGTATATCGGAATACTGAATCATCCACACATCGACAATATCGACCTGACATCAATCAAAGGATGTTTTTCAGGCAGTGCCCCTCTGCCATTGGAAGTGATCAGAGATTTTGAAAACAAAACCGGTGCTGTCATTGTCGAAGGATACGGATTGACGGAATCCTCACCGGTTACCCACGTAAATCCTTTTTCCGGAGGAAAACGTAAAGTCGGAAGCATCGGGATCCCCATTTCTGACACGGGGTGTCGCATCGTTGACCTGGTTGACGGCAATACGGATGTTCCCGTTGGCGAATCGGGTGAAATTCTTGTTAAAGGCCCACAAGTCATGAAAGGTTATTGGAACAGGCCTGAAGAAACAGCCAACACACTTACGGATGGCTGGCTTCACACAGGTGATATCGGCAAAATGGATGAAGAAGGATATTTTTATATTGTTGACAGAAAAAAAGATATGATCTTATCCGGTGGTTTGAATGTATACCCGCGTGATATTGAAGAAGTATTTTATGAAAATCCTAAGGTTCAGGAAGCCGCAGCCATCGGCATCCCCCACCCAAGTCGAGGTGAATCCGTCAAGGTGTTTGTTGCGTTGAAAGAAGGCGAAACCGCCACACAGGAAGAACTTATCGAATATTGCAAAGACAAAATAGCCAAGTTTAAGCTTCCAACCGAAATTGAATTCAGAAATGAACTTCCTAAAACGAATGTCGGCAAAATTTTAAAAAAAGACCTCCGAGCAGAAGAAATGGTGAAGCATCGAAAAACAGAATAAATCAGCCACATAAAAATTCTATATCGCCCCTTTCCCACCATACCCGTCTCCAACCGGGTTTTGATATTCCGGCGATGCCACTCTTCTCACACGGCAAAGAACTTGATGTTTACGGAGAGAATAAATGCCTGAAAATGTTACAGGAAAGATAATGCGATTCAGATGGTTGATTTTTATTGTGCTGACGCTTGCCTATTTTTTTGTTTACTTCCACCGCCTTTCCCTTTCCATAGTCGCAAACGATTTAATAGCCGATTTTAAAACCACTGCCAGTGTCATGGGGTTGCTGGGATCGATATATTTTTACTGCTATGCTTTCATGCAATTTCCTGCCGGCCTTCTGTCGGATTCACTGGGACCAAGAAAATCAGTCACATTCTTTTTAATCATCGCTTCTGCAGGAAGTATTATATTTGGATTTGCGCCGACCATAAAAATTGCCTTTCTTGGAAGGGTTATGGTGGGCCTCGGTGTTTCCATGGTCTTCATTCCCACCATGAAAATCCTATCTCGGTGGTTTCATCCTCACGAATTTGCCTTCATGACAGGCATTTTAAATGCAGTCGGCGGAATGGGAGTTCTGGCGGCTACGTGGCTTCTTGCCCTAATGACCTTGCTTTTTGGATGGCGCATCTCTTTTGAACTTATTGGCTGCAGCACCTTTATCATCGTAGTGCTGGTATGGCTTGTTGTCAGGGACCGCCCCGAGGATAAAGGCTGGCCTTCCATTGAAGAACTCGACAAAAAAAAAGACGACAAGGTTACCCCTCCAACCAAGCAGATCCCGCTGTTGGAAGGAGCCCGACGGGTCATATCCGAAAAATACTTCTGGCCGGTGGCCATCTGGTTCTTTTTCGATTGCGGGGTATTTTTTGCATTTGGAGGGCTCTGGGGTGGGCCCTATCTGATGCATGTTTACGGCATGAGCCGGGCACAGGCCGGTACAGTGCTCAGTATGATTGCATGGGGCATGATTATCGGAAGTCCTCCGTTAGGATTCTTGTCGGACAAGGTCATGAAAAGCCGGAAAAAGCCGTTTATTCTGTGTAACCTGGTGCTGGTAATAGAACTCGTTTTTCTAAGCATTTACCCTGCCGGCCTTCCACATATCACCCTGTATATCCTGTTTTTTATTTTTTCAATATGTTCCTCATCCGTCGTTATTTTCGGATTTACCATTATCAAAGAGCTTTTTCCCATGGAAATTGCCGGAACTTCAACCGGCATGGTAAATCTCTTTCCTTTCCTGGGAGGTGCCGTTTTTATGCCTCTTTTGGGAAGGGTATTGGATGCATATCCAAAATCCGATACCGGCGGATACTCCCTCGAGGCTTACTCCATGCTCATCTTTATTCTTCTTGGGGCTTCTGTTTTATCACTCATCTGCACATTTTTGACAAAAGAAACCTATCAGGATAAATAATCTTTTTTGGATCATCTCCCGATGAGTTGTAGTTAACTCGGTCAAAATAAGTGGGTCATCTTTAATTGAACATGTGTGATCCCAAAGGGTACAAGGGTTCAGAGGAACCTCTTTTTTTATTCCGGATCGCCATACCCGCCACCACCGGGAGTCTCGATACGAAGACGGTCTCCTTTGTTTAACGATACGAAAAACTTTCCCCCCTTTTGCTCCTGTAATTTTTTTCTGAAAATAATGTTTTTCCCCACAGCGCCCGGCTTTCCTCCGAAAAGTCCGTAAGGCGGGATCTTTCTTCTTTCAGACAGAACCGTCACTTCGGCGTCTGTAAGCAGTTCTATTTCGCGAACAATGCCATCCCCGCCTTTGTGTCGGCCGTTTCCACCGGTTTTACGACGTATAGAGTACTCCTTCACAAGAAAGGGATAACTGTATTCCAGGGCCTCTACCGGCGTATTCAAGGTGTTGGTCATGTGGCAATGAACGGCACTTTCTCCATCACATTCTAAAGATGCGCCAAGTCCGCCTGCAATGGTTTCGTAATATGCAAAAGGACGGTTGTTTCGGGAATCGACACCTCCGACGGTCACGTTATTCATGGTACCCTGGCTGGCGGCAGGGATCTTATCCGGAACAGCTTGAGAAAGAGCCCCCAATACCACATCTACGATCCGCTGGGATAATTCCACATTTCCTCCGGCTACGGCCGCCGGGAAAGAGGCGTCCACAATGGTTCCTTTTCGCGTCAGCACTCTTATCGGCCTCATACATCCGGCATTGGTGGGGATATCTGTTGAAACCAGAGAACGAAAAACATAAAGAACCGCTGAAAGGGTGATGGCGTACACCGCATTGATACTCCCGTGAACCTGAAGGTCACATCCGCTAAAATCAAGGGTTGCCGTATCATTGTAAATCGTAATTTTAACCTGAAGTTTTATGTTGCGATCCAAAATGCCGTCGTCGTCCATAAAGTCCTCGAACGTGTAAATGCCGTCCGGAATTTCCTGAATGGTCTTTCGCGTCAGCTGTTCGGCATAGTCCATAAGGGCTCCCGCATAAAACCGGGTCTTTTCTATACTGTATTTTGCAATGAGTTCTTCGGTTCTTCGCACACCCGTAATATTGGCCATGATCTGAGCTGCAAAGTCTCCTTCCCGCTCCACCGGTGTTCGAACATTATTCAGCAAAAAGTTCATGATCTTCTTATCGATGGTTCCTTTTTCCACCAATTTCAAAGCCGGAATGATAAGACCTTCTTGAAAAATCGAAGTGGATAGGGGCATGGATCCGGGAGTCATCCCTCCCACATCCGCATGATGCGCTCTGTTGGCAACGAAAAAAACAGGATTTTCGCTTTTCGCAAAAACAGCCGATACAAGGGTAATATCGGGCAGATGGGTTCCCCCTTTAAATGGATCGTTTAGGATGACCATATCCCCTTTTTCCCATTTTACACTCTCAATAGCTGCCTTGACCGACATGGGCATGGAACCCAGATGCACGGGGATATGAGCCGCCTGGGCGATCATGTCACCAGTGTGATCAAACACGGCGCACGACAGATCCCGACGTTCCTTTATATTGGGAGAAAAAGCCGTCCGGGTCAGGGTGACCCCCATCTCTTCCGAGATGGAAGCAAATCGATTTTTAAAGACCTCCAAAAGTATCGGGTTTAGCTTCATGTTCATCCTTTGTCTTTCACTCTTTGCAGTTAGAAAATTTTTGAACTTAATTCGTTTCGCTCACAAATATGGGTCAAATTGTCGATTGGTCGATTGGTTAAATCGTTAAAACCATTCAACGATTCAACTATTTAACTATTTAACCAAATTCGATAGAATTCTTTTAACAACCAACCTTGAAATATCCCATCATTCCATCATTCCATTATTCCGTCATGATTTCCATGATGATATTGCCGTATTCATCTACATATGCCGAAGCAAACGGCGGAATGACAATGGTTGAAGAATATTCCACCATAATAACCGGTCCCTCAAGTCGGTTTCCGCTTCTCAGATTATCTCTGGCAACGATTTTTGTGGGTATTCGGTTTCCATCGAAGACAACGTCCTTTTCTCCTAAAAAGGCATCAGAAGGCGGCGCTTTTACCCTTTTCTCCGACTTTTGAAAACGTGGTTTTTCCGGCACCCCTCGTGCCCGAAGACGAATATTCACAATTTCGATAATTTTATCTTCATTTCTGTATCCGTATGTTTTCTCGTGGAGCGCATGAAACCTTTCAATATAATGACCATCAAAAGGGACGATAATTTCATAAGACTGGCCTTCATATCTCATATCCAGATATTTTTCGAGTACGATACCGTCGTCGGGAATTCCTTCGGACTTGAGATCTTGCCGCCCTCGTTCCTCTATTTCCATGAACTGATCGGATAAGAACGTTGAGGTTACATTCTCTTGATTTCGCATGATGGTCAATGAGTAATCCTTAATGACATCGGCCATGATCATTCCGATGGCAGAGAGGATGCCCGGATCCCGAGGAAGCAGCACTTTGGGTATACTCAAGAGGCGGGCCAAAAATGCGGCATGCATTCCGCCGGCGCCGCCAAAGGAAAAAAGTGTAAATTCCCTGGGATCGTATCCCCTTTCCACTGAAATGACACGTATGGCCCGCTCCATGGCCGTGTTGGCGACGTCCAGGATGCCTTCAGCGAGTTCCAGGGAAGACAAACGTACTTTTTGGGCCATGTTCTCAAAATACGACGGCAGTTCTCCATCTTTCAAGATCATCCCGCCACCGAGAAAATGCTCCGGAATCAGTCTTCCCAAATAAAGATTGGCATCGGTGACGGTGATGCTGTCTCCTTTGCCGTAACAGATGGGCCCGGGATCTGCACCGGCACTCTCGGGACCGACCTTAAGGGCCCCGGCCTCATCCAGTCTCGCAATGGAACCGCCGCCGGCACCCACCGTATGGATGTCGATCATCGGTACCTTGACAGGATAACCGGAAATGCTGGATTCGAATGTTAATGACAGGTCGTTGTCAATCAATGAAACATCCGTTGATGTGCCTCCCATATCAAAGGTGATCAGTTTGGTGTACCCGGCCATCTTGCCGATTTCGTAGGCCCCCACCGCTCCTCCGGCAGGTCCGGAAAGAATGGTTCTCACCGATTCCCTCATGGCCGTTTCGACCGAAATGCTGCCGCCGTTGGACTGCATAATTCCCAGAGTGTCCCCTGGGTCCAGATTGTCTGTCAGATACCCGATATACCGCTGCATCTTGGGAGAAACATAGGCATTGATCACTGTTGTGGATGTTCTTTCAAATTCTCTGAATTCAGAAAGGATCTCATGGGACAAGGATATTTGGAAGCCGTAAGGTTCGAGCAATTCTTTTACTTTCTTTTCATGATCAGGATTCACATAGGAAAAAAGGAAGCACACGGCAACGGATTCAACATCAAGCTGCTTGAGGTGTAAAGCAATATCTTTGGCTGTTTCCATATCCAGCGGATTAAGCGCTTCACCGGTTTGAAGAATTCTGCCTTGAAGACCGAATCTTAATTCTGAAGGAATAATGTGAGGTTCCTTTCGATATGCCAGATCATAGAGTCGAGTCCGGTTTTGGCGTCCGATTTCGATGATGTCTTCAAACCCTTTGTTGGTGATCAGCGCGGTTCTTGCGCCATGTCTTTCAAGAATAGCATTGGTGGCCACCGTAGAACCGTGTACGATCTGTTTTCTCTTTCCCACTGAGAGATACTTCAGCCCTTCCAGAACAGCCTGCGCCGGATTCGAAGGGGTTGAAAGCACCTTGTAAACACCCCATTTATCGCCGTCTTTGTAAATAAAATCGGTAAATGTTCCGCCTGTATCCACACCGATAATCATCGATTCCCCCTATGACCATTGATGATTGTTGATTCTTGATTGATGATTGGTTATTAATTGTTAAGCATTGAGTTTTCAGCTTTGGTCAATCATCAATCTTCAATCATAAATCAACAATCCAACTAGATTCCTAAAAATGCTGAACGGAACAGATCACTGTCTAAAAGTTCTTTCCCCGAACCTTCCGCCACAATCCTTCCCGTCTGCATAACATACCCACGGTCGGCAAGACCAAGAGCCTCCCGAACGTTCTGCTCTACCAAAAGAATGGTTATTCCTTCTTTTTTAAGGCGGCCTACCGTATCCAGAACCTCATCCACCAGTATCGGCGCCAGCCCCAAAGAAGGTTCATCAAGCATTAATATCTCCGGATTCGACATCAAACCCCGGCCAATGGCGACCATCTGCTGTTCTCCTCCGGACAGGGTCGATGCCGCCTGGGTTCTCCGATCTTTCAAACGCGGAAAAAGAGTATAGACAAATTCAAGGTTATGCTGAACCTGACGCTTATCATCTAAAACATACGCACCCAAAACAAGGTTTTCTTCGACGGAGAGAGGACCGAATAACATTTTTTCTTCAGGGACATAAATAATACCGAGTTTTACAATATCCTCGGTCTGCATCCGGTGAATCTCATTTCCTTTGAAGAGAATCTTCCCCTCAAAGGTGCGTTGGGTTGCCATGATGGCCCTGAGCAGCGTTGATTTCCCGGCACCGTTGGAACCCAGCACACAAACGGTCTCCGCACGATCCACGTTCATTGAAAGTCCGTGGATCACCGGGAGTCCGGCGTAGCGCACCCTGATATTCTGAATTTCCAGAATATGTTCATGCGTGTTCAAACCCTTATTATTTTTTTTCATCTTTTCTGATTTCGACTTATCCGGATTATACCGATACTTTACCATGATCCCGGACAAAACGTTCTCCCAGATAGGCTTTGATGACTTCAGGATCTTTGGCGATGTATTTCGGATGACCATCGGCGATCTTCCGGCCATAGTCCAGTACCATCACACGATCGCTCACATTCATCACCAGTTCCATCACATGCTCGATGAGCATGACGGTAACGCCGAGATCATCGTGAATATGGCGAATATTTATCATGATCTCTTCGATTTCATTCGGGTTAAGACCCGCAGCCACTTCGTCCAGGAGCAACAATTTCGGACCGGATCCAAGGGCAGTAGCCATAGTCACCCGTTTTTGAGCGGACACCGGGAGTTCACTGACCAGTGCATTGCTGAGATCGCTGAGGTTCAGTTCTCTCAATATATCACGCGCCCTGTCTTTAGCTTTAGCGGTCGATGCTGTGCGCATAAAACAACCCACCATCACATTCTCTTCCACATTCAAGTCTCCGGAAGCCACATAGATTTGAAATGTTCTTGCCAATCCCATCCTGGCGATATCGTGGGCTTTAAGAAAAGTAATGTCTACTCCATCAAAAATAACCCTACCGGAACTGACCGGATAAAGCCCTGAAATACAGTTGAAAAGCGTGGTCTTTCCCGCCCCATTGGGTCCGATAAGCCCGACGAGTTCTCCTTTTTGAACGGAAAAAGAAATATCCTGGTTGGCACTCAGGCCTCCAAAGTTTTTCGTCAGATGCTCAACTTCCAACAAAACCATTATCGTCTCTTTCTCCGTCGACGCTTTTCCACAATCCCCCAAATTCCTCGGGGTTCCAATGCAGAAATCAGCATGATAATCATCGCATAAATAACCAAATCGATACCCGCCAGACCGGCCGTCGCACCCAGCCATTCCTTAAGATAACTCTTCAGCGGAATCAGAACCGCCGCTCCGATGATAGGTCCCCATAAAGAACCGGCCCCTCCGAGCATGGCCATCAGAGCGATGAGAATAGAGATATCCAGGCTCATGGTATCTTCGGGTTCGATATTTTTGATATAGCACGCATGAAAGGACCCCACGACGCTCACGAAAGCCGTTGCAATGGCATATGTCTTTATCTTCGCCCAGTGAACATTGATTCCCAGAGAACGCGCGACATCTTCGTTGTCCTTGATAGACCGGAGCTGAAATCCCAGACGTGATTTTCTGAACCCGTTGACATATAAAATACCTATAAAGAAAAAACCTAAAATCACATAATAATAATAGATGTCTTTCTTGAAAATCAGCCGCCAAAAATCAGGGGGATGGTATTTAATGGGGCTGATTTCCAGTCCCCGGGCCGCCCCGACAAATTCCCATACCCCGAAAAGATCCATGAGGACCAGTGACGTGGCAATGGTGGCGATGGCAAAATAATGTCCCTTTAATCGAAACAGGGGATAGCCGATAATAAAAGACCAGGCCACGGCAAAGCATACACCCAGCGGCATGGAAAACCAGAAGGGGATGTCCCATCGAATCAGCAGTACCGCAGTGGTATAGGCACCGATACCAACGTACTGTGCCTTTCCCAGATCCACCTGCCCGCCGTACCCGCCGATGGTATTCCATCCCATACCGTAAAGGGAAAACATTAAAAACTGAATCATGGTGGCCATAGCAAAAGCCGAATGGGAAAATAGAGGAAACACCAGCAAGAATATCGCAACCATCCCGACAATTGAGATATCCAAACGCGGAAAATCGGAAAAATCAAATGCACTTCTTAGTGTTTCCATCCAAACAATCCTCTCGGGCGAAACACCATAATGATAAAATAGGCCAGATATACACCGGTATATTTAAAAGAGGTCATGGGAACATCCATCATCCAATCCCAGTTCAATGTGTATGTCAAAAAATCCCAAAATCCGGGGATCTCCATGATCATGCCGACCACCAGACCGGCGAAAAAGGCCCCCGGTACGCTGCCAAACCCTCCGAGTGCAACAATGGCAAAGGCAATCATGGTAAACAAAAGACCCACAAACGGGTTGACGGACCAGAAATTGACCAATAGCGCGCCGGCAATGGTAACCGATGCGCCCCCGACACCCCAGGCTAGCGCGTTCATTCGATCTGTGGGAATGCCCATATATCGAGCCCCTTGTGCATTTAAAGCAGTGGCAGTCAGCGCTTTTCCTGTCTTTGTCCGATTCATGAGCAGCCATATGGCCAGAAAAGAGACAACAGACAACACCGCTGCAGCCAGTTTAGTCGCCGGGATAATTACACCCATTCCTACATCAAAACTTTTACCAACCAGAACCCCTTGATGCAGGGCACGATCTTCGGATCCGAAGATCAAAAGGGCCAGGTTTCTCAAGAAAAGCATTAAGCCGAATGTTCCAAGCAACTGAGCCACCATCGGACCTTTCATGAGAAACTTGATAAAACCATAGTAACAGATCACCCCCAGGAGAAAACCGACCAACGCGGAGACCGGCAAAGTCAACAACGGATCCATCCCCGTTGCCTGTGCGGTCAACAGGCCGGTATACATTCCGATCATGAGGAACTCGCCATGGGCAAAATTGACGATATCCATAACCCCGAAGATGATGGTCAGGCCCAACGCTACCAACGCCAGGATCATGCCGATGAGAATGCCCGCCACAAGTGATCCGATCAAAATGTCCATGGTCTGTTCCTCAACAGAAAGCAATAAGTCCGGGTTTAAATGACCCGGCATGGTTGTCCCAAGAGAGGATTTGCTTTGTGAATGTCCCTTTTAGAAAAGAGGAAGAAGGAATTAGAAAATAGATAACCGCTTTTCTCTATCCTCTATCCTCTTTTCTATTTTTGGCTCAGAAGACCGTATTTTCAATTAGAAAAATATACCCCTGCCCCCGGAAGGCTGGAGACAGGAGTATTTGAATTTACCATTTTGGGAAAGGATAGATCATGTCTGCAGACGAAACATCAAAGGGATAGACAATCTCCAGACCGATGTTGCCGTCCATTTGTTTCTGATACTGGCCGATCAGCCCGGAACCCAGTACATTTTGTCCCAACTCATCGCCGGATGTGGAAAATTTGATTCCGGCCCAGGGAACCACCAGTTCATTACCCGCAATATGGATGGCGTTGGCGGCAGCCTGAATATCGGCCGGCTTCGTGGACCCTGCTTTTTCCAGAACATGGACCCAGGTCTGCAAGCCGGTAAACGCCCTGGCCGAAGCGCCACCCAGGTCATTACCGGTTTTGGCCTTATAGAGCGCATTGACCTGCCCGGCCAGTTTCTTGATTTCCACGACTTTTGGAAGAAATACGGTCCGCGTGAGAATTCCCGCGATACCGTCACCCAGCGTATCTCGAAACTCCGGTTTTTCAAATCCGGCGTCCTGGCCCCAGATGATTTTGGGCTGAGCTTTTTGCGCTTTCAACGTCTTGACCATGAGTATGGCATCGGACGTATAGGAAGCAAACAGCATCACATCCGGACGTGCAGCCTTCAAAGATCGAACCTCGCTGGAAAGATCAGCGGACTTGGCCGCATAAAGGAGTGATTTTTTCATTTTAAACCCATACTCCTTTGCGAGTTCCTCGATCAGCCCGGATACATGAGATCCCCATTCGGTTTTTTCACAGGCAGACGCCAAATTCATCAACTCTTTTTTAGATACTGCAGATACCCCGCGCACCTTGCCGTCACTCAACCCTTTGAGCAGCTCAAACAAGTCTTTTGTGAACCATTTATCGTGGGGCGTGGTTCGCCAGAACCATTTAAACCCGCGTTGAGTCAGATCCGGCGATGTGGACGAACCGTTGATCATGGGGATGCCGTACTGTTCGCAGACTGCACTTACGGTTTTGGTCACGGAGCTGTGATAGCATCCCAGTATCCCGTCCACCTTGTCGTCCAAAATTAATTTCTTGGCCAGATCCGCACCCAGTGTGGGATTTCCTTCGTGATCCTTGAAAATGAGTACGATTTTGGCTCCCCCAAGGCTTTTGATTCCAGCGTTTTGGGCCATGGTCATGGGAAGATCCGCCATGACCGTATTGGCGATTTCCGCTGCCAGTTCCGCACCGGCGCGAAGTTCGCGTCCGGCTGCCGCTGCGCCTCCGGTCAACGGATAGATTACGCCGATTTTAACCT
This sequence comes from Desulfobacterales bacterium, assembly GCA_024641825.1. Classification (GTDB taxonomy): domain Bacteria; phylum Desulfobacterota; class Desulfobacteria; order Desulfobacterales; family UBA11574; genus JAAXQD01. The sequence continues at coordinate 14,982 of JAHECI010000028.1, forward strand.
CTTTCACTGCCCAGGCTCCTGAGGGGACCAAAAACCCAATGACAGCAAACATACTGATGATGGCTACTATTGTCCTTGTATACGACTTCATTTTCGCACCTCCAATTCCGGAACAAACGCCCGTTTTATTAAGGTCATAGGTTAACGTTCCGTTCATTTAAATTACAATGTTTATAACTATATTTTATGTCAGAATTGAAGTCAACAAGCAGGATGATTGAAATCGTTTTCTATCATTTGAAAAGATAAATTTCCAACAATTGGATGTAGAATTAAAAAGAAAGAAAATTGAATTAGGACTTACAATAGTGTCAGATCTTCATCTTTAAGATCCGATACAAACATATGTCCCGGAGAATGAGTAATCACAAGGGGAAGTGAGGCAGAAGTCGCTGCCAGTGTGGACGTAACGCCACAAGCCCAGAATACAGGAATCTCTTTGGGCTTGATCTCTACCGGATCACCGAAATCGGGTTGACTCAGGTCTTTGATTCCGATTTCATGAGAAGCGCCCAAATGAACCGGTGCACCGTGAGTGAGATGAAACCGGGTGGTCACCTGGGTGGCCCGGACCGCTTGTTCCGTTGTCATTGGTCTCATGGAAACCACCAAGGGAGAACTGAATCGGCCGGCAGACCGGCATGTCCGTGAAGTGATATACATGGAAACATTTTTGCCTTCCTCGATATTCCTCACAGGGACCCCTGCCGCCAGGAGGGCGTTTTCAAATGAAAAGCTGCACCCCAAAAGAAAGCTGACCATGTCCCGGTCAAAGAGATCCGTGATATCCGTCACTTCATTTTCCAAATTTCCATGCCTAAAAATACGGTACTTCGGCACATCGGTGCGCAAATCCGCGCCCGGTGCAATGGTCGGTTCCGCCTGGCCGGGTTCCAGAACGTCCAGAATTGGACACGGTTTTGGATTTCTGACACAGAAAAGCAAAAATTCAAATGCCGCGTCTTTTGGCAACATCACCAGGTTGGCCTGGATATATCCGGTGGCAACGCCGCTGGTAGGTCCTGTCCAATTCCCGGATCTAATCTGTTCCCTAAGTTGAGATGGAGTGACGTCTTTTTTCATGGTATTGGCCTTGTTTTAGATTAAGAAGCTGCAAACCTTATATAAATACTCATCGAAGAATCGGGGAGTTTTTATTGTAAATACAAATGTAAGTATTCACGGGGTGTGCTCTCCCGTTTCACTTAGGTGTCTGCGTGTCTGGTCATTTCAAAGACTTAGCAGCGGTGGCATTCCTGCCCCCTCCGCGTTCTCCCGCGAAAAGCATGCGGGAGCCGCGGTCTCCCCCACTGCTAAGTCAATGAAATGACGAAGCCACTCCAACCGTATCGTTAAACGGAAAAGCACCCGCCATGAACACATGCAACAAATGTCTATGAGCGGAATGGATCATCTTTTTTGAAAAGCGTGTACTGTTTGAGTGGTTTAGGGATCGTTAGAAAGAACAGACGCATACCGGAACATTAAATAGCAAGAAAGTTTTTGACTTTAATCGACCCCATTATTTGTATATTGAACTCTGTTCTTTCTTTACGATCCTTTAATCACGAGTTTACACGGTTTGAAAAAAAGCATTATCCATGAAGCGAATTGCCAAATTAAAACACCCCGACTCCTAAACTGATTAAAACGTTTAAAGTGTTTTACGTCTCTTAAAACTATCCCCCGAATGAATCCTCGGTAATCTCTAAGGCCGCGCCGTTGGTGGTCAGAATGGCTTTCATCTTACCAAAGGTAATCGGAAGGATCGAATAAATGAAAAATTCAGCGCTTTTGATTTGCCCCTGGTAGAAGGCGGCATCTTTTTTCTTGGCGCCATTTTCCAGCTTTTTGCTTGCAATCACCGCTCGCCAGAGCAACATCCACGCCATGACCACATCTCCGCAAACTTCCATAAACGGATGTGCAAAGGCAAAGGCATGCATCACTTTGGGCGACATGGCTGTCATTCCCATATGGAGGGCTACCTCTCCCAGTTTATCGACGATCTTTTCCATTTTTGCGGCCAAGTCTTCCAGTCCCTGGGCATCCTTTGCCATGGCCATGATCTTTTTGATCTCTCCCAGAAGATCCATCACCGGTTTACCTTTGTTGAGTCCCAGTTTCCTCCCCAGAAGATCCATGGCCTGAATTCCGTTTGTTCCTTCATAGATCATGGTGATTCGACAATCCCGAAGCAGCTGTTCCATGGGGTAATCTCTGATATACCCATAACCGCCGTATACCTGAACACCGTGACTACAAACCTCAAAAGCCCGATCGGTGACATATCCTTTGGCAATGGGTATGAGGATGTCAATGATACCCTGATAGGTTAATTTTTCTTTCGCATCCTCGCAAATTTTAATCTTATCTTCACACATCCCGACATAATAGAGAAGACTTCGTATCCCTTCAACATATACCTTCATCATCATGAGCTGGCGCCGCACATCAGGATGCTGAATAATGGGGACCGATGGCGCGTCTTTATCCATCATCTGCAAAAGATGTTTACCCTGTACCCGCTCTCTGGCATAATTCACGGCATACATGTAAGCAGACGACGCACAGGCCAACCCCTGGAGTCCCACAAGCAGACGGGCTTCATTCATCATCAAAAACATGGCGCGCATGCCCTTGTTCTCTTCTCCAAGCAACATCCCCTTACAATTTCCTTTGCCGCCAAGCACAAGCGAACAAGTGGCATTTCCGTGTATTCCCATTTTCTCTTCAATACCCGTACAAACCACGTCATTGAACTCGCCCAGACTTCCGTCGTCATTGACCCATATTTTAGGTACAATAAACAGTGAAACTCCTTTGGTTCCTTCCGGCGCGCCTTCGATGCGAGCCAACACCGGATGAATGATATTCTCGGTCAGATCATGTTCTCCTCCAGAAATAAAAATCTTATTCCCGGTAATTGTATAGGTCCCATCGTCATTCTTGACTGCGGATGTGCTGAGCGCTCCCACATCCGATCCGGCCTCAGGCTCCGTAAGCAGCATCGTGCCGGTCCACTCTCCGGCGTACATTTTTTCAAGAAAGAGTTGTTTTTGCTTCTCGGTTCCAAAAGATTCAATCAATTTTCCGGCACCGTGCGT
>JAHECI010000275.1 GCA_024641825.1 Desulfobacterales bacterium
AAATCATCTCCCGCAATAGCTTTGGCGATTTCAGAAGTGCCGGGTTCAATGGATCCGCCGTGGGGTGCAATGATGGCTATTGGAGATTTTATTTTATTGAACCAAATTTGAAAATCTATCCCTTCCTTTTCAACGGTTGATAGGCTTTTAAAATCTTTATACGTGTCGTTATTTCCCATGGCGTTTTATGGCATCTTTCAGATAATGGGCGCGAGAGGCCCTCCGCCCTTGACCCGGGGAAAAGGAACACAGGCCCTTCAAAATATTGGTCGTCGATCTTTTATTTGGAATTCAAGGGTTGCCGATAGTCGGTGGACCTCAGCCGATCATCAGACAGTTTCTTCCCGCCGCCTTGCTCTTATACAAAAGGCTGTCGGCTCTTTTTATGAGGGTATCGACGTTATCATTTTCGCTGACGAGCGTCGCGCCGATTGAAACCGTGACACATAGCCTATGGTTTTCATGAATTATGTATGAATGTTCTATCAGCGAACGAAGCCGGGTCCCCAGAGACTCGAGGTTTTTACGGTTTATGTTGCGGATAACACCAATAAATTCTTCACCGCCCCATCGGCCGTAAAGGTCGAACGGTCTATTGTTGGCAACAAACGTATTCGCAGTGAATTTGAGAACATTATCCCCCACATCATGACCGTATGTGTCGTTAAATTTTTTGAAATGGTCAATATCTATGAATAAAATGCCGAAGGGTACATTAAAACGTTTTTTCTCTTCGAATCTGCTTTGGATTTCTTTTTCGATATAGGTTCTGTTTGCCAATTGAGTCAGGTTGTCGAGGAGGGCCAGTTTTTCAAGTTCTTTTATTCTCAATTCATTGGCGGCCTGATGGCTGATATCTGAAAATAATTCTATCCCACCGATGATATTACCGGCGTTGTCGGTGAGTGCACTGAGACGAATAGAGACCGGTAGTCTGTGACCGTCCTTGTGGTGGAGGTATGCCTCGGTCTCGCGAGGGTTCCCATCATCAATGGTTGCCGCAAGGGGGCACCTCCCGGTGCAAAGATTGTTGCCGTCACCATCGACGTGGGTCAGTATATTTTTAGAACAAGATTTGCCGACGACCTCTTTGGCAGTAAATCCGGAAATTTTTTCAGCAGCTTTATTCCAGTAGGTTATAACCCTGTTTCGGTCTACAAAATATAGCCCGTCATGGAGGTTTTCGATAATCCTTTTATACGTATCTTTTTCTATGTTCATATGGCCTCCCTCACACGGTACGTGTTCAGGGGGTGCACTCCCCCGCTTCACTCCGGTGTCTACGTGTCTGGTCATTTCAATGACTTAGCAGCGGGGGCATTCCTGCCCCCTCCGCGTTCTCCCGCAAAAAGCATGCGGGAGCCGCGGTCTCCCCCACAGCTAAGTCATTGAAATGACGAAGCCACTTCGCCAATATCGTTACACGGAGAAGCGCACCCCCTGAACACGTACCTCACACGCTTTCTTGATCGCCGATTTGAATACCCATCCCTAATTTCAGACCGCTGATCCCGGGTTCTTTTTAATACCGAGGGGGTAGGGGATTCAAGCCCGTCAATAATTTTTTGTAATATGAAAAGTTGGAAAAGGTCAATATTTTGATCATATATGTCTGACATGGATTTTTGGTCGGGCATTATTTTTTAACGATTCCTCCTTGACATCAACCCGTCGTTTTTTTATAATTTATTGAAAAAAAAGGTAATATTGACAGTTTGGGCGCGCTATGAAACTTTGTGAAAAATGCGGACAATTGGTGGCAGAAGAAATCATGACCTGCCCCTCATGCGGTAGCGAGGTTCGGGAAGGTCGGAAATATATCGATGATTACCGGATCCTTGAAGTTCTCCACGAGGGATACTCCAGCATACTTTGCCGGGCGATCCAGGACGGTGGACAGACGCCGGTGATGATCCGAATTTTCACCCCTCAATCCGGAGTGGACAAAACCATAGCGGACCGTCTTAAAAAGGAATTGGAGGAGCTTAAGAAACTGCCCGAGGATTACTTCGTAAGACACCTTGAAATCCGACAATCTCAAGAGGGGCTGTGGTATCGGGTCAGCGAATGGATTGATGCTGAAAGTTGGGGAACTTTGTTGGCTTCAGGCACCCTCCAAGATTATCGTGTACTCTTCGGTCTTTTCCGCAGAATCGCCTCTATTCTCGAGGGCCTCCATCAAATCGGCCACATCATTCCGCATCTTATTTTGGATGACATCATTGTTTTTAAAGGCGAACAGGATAAGCTTGAAGTAAAAATCGATTACAAACTTTCTCGATTTCTGGACCCAAAAATGGATCGACCCGGGCCCATGTTGAAAAAACTCCTTTCCTGTCATCCGGACATTATCAACAAACGGCCCCTTAATGTCAGAAGTGATATCTGGTCGTTGGGTAAAATCTTCGTGGAATTGCTCTCTGCCGACCCTGAATCAAGGGATTTTCAGGCCAAGATCGATGATCTTCAGGTCCCCCATGAAATTGAAGTTTTGCTCAAAATAATGCTGGCTGAAGATGTGGATCTGCGGCCTCGATCCATGGCGGAAGTCGCAGAGACTTTGGCGCATGTCGAAGATAGTGATGGGGTTCTGCAACGTCGTGGTGAGTCGGTTCCTTCCCCGGTGCAGGAAATCAGAGGAATAAAGAAACGGATAAGCCTGTTGGCAATAATTGTGGCTTTGCTGGTTTTTCTCGGGGGTTTGGCTTGGGTCTATTTCGCCTATAAAGAAAGAGACAGCGACGCTGTTCTTGAAGATTACGCAAATCGATATGCCGGTTCAGTGGCCTTTGTGGTGGTCGATTACTGGTTGAAAGACGGCGACGCAATTACGTATCGTAATAGAACCGAAGGGACCGCCTTTCTCGTGGATAACAAGGGGTATTTACTCACCAATCGCCATGTCGCCTGCCCATGGTTGGAGGACCCCAAGCTTTATGCCATCATCACCCGACTCAGGCAGCTGCAGCGGTCACTAACCTTAGAGTATCGAGGTTTTTTATGGTTTGAAGGCGGGAAGGCCTTTAAGCGCTTGCCGGGTTTATCGGGAAGTACGGATTTGGATGACATCTATTTTATCGAATCCGCCTTTAAAACGGACGGAATCCCTCGCTTGAAAATCGCCGGGGTCGCCAGACCACCGGTTAAAACCTGGCAATTGGTCAAATATCCGCTAAAGAATGATTTTGCTGTTTTCAAGATCGATCGAGTTCCGGATGGGTTAGAGCCCATCCCCCTGGCTCAAAGGTTGAAAGCAACGAAAATCCCAAGGCTTTCCCCGGTGATTACCCTTGGATTTCCCCTGGGCAGCGAAACCCAGGAAGCGACGGTTAATGTCAGTGTGACAAGGGGGCACGTTCGTCGTACTTTCGAGGACTTGATTCAGGTGGATACATCTATTTACCGGGGCAACAGCGGCGGGCCGATTATCGATATTCACGGAAAGGCCATCGGCATTGCCTCAAGTGTGGCGATGGATTGGGCAGCTGCGCCGGTGCCGGTAGCGACGCTGCTGTCGGATATGGGGATGATACTGCCGATTACCAAGGCAGCGGTTTTCCTTCAGGATTTAAAATCCGGGGCGATCAAATGGAACGGACTCCTGGACCTGTCTGTGGAAAAGAAACTGAAACAGATTACCGATATGGCCGGCCAGGGGCAATGGGCCGAGGCCGGGGCATTGGCCGATAAAGAATTGAAACTGAGCTTTGACCCGACATTGGTCATGGCGGCAGGGATGATGCACTTCATTTCCGAGGACTACCCGGGGGCCAGGGATCTTTTTGTTCAGGCCTTATCGATGGATGCCGAAGACCAGCTTGCGAGACTTATGCTTTTTTTGATCGACTGGTTGAGCGGCCCATCGAATGAAAGTCCCTATCGGAATGGGTTGTTGGCACTGGACTGGCGATCACCGTCTGAGTTCTTCGGGTATCTTGTTCGGATTTTGGACGGCCAAATCGGCGAAGAATCGGCCCTCAAAGGAGGGTACTCTAAGGCCGAGAAGAGTTGGATCACCTACGCAGTCGGGCTTAACCTGGCAAAACGTGGAGATCTCGTGGGTTCGGAAAGTCTGCTGAAAAGATCCGTTCTGGAAGTTGATAGTGGAGAGTGGGTCTTTTTTCTGGCACTTTCCAAGCTGAAACAGGTGCAACGGGAACGGATGTCATCTTTAAAAAATGCGGCCGAGAGAACCCAGTATCAGACTCGGATTGAGACCTTTGCACAAACTGTTGAAAAAGCTCTTTCAGCCAAAGCAAAACATCGGGCGGAGCTCGAACCTCTGATTGCCAAGTTTAAAAACGGTGCCATGGGTCCACGGGACAAGCAAGCTGTTTTGGAAAAAATGCTTGAGAACGATAAAACCAACGGAGAAATCCTTCTCTGGTCGGCGTACTATAGCGCTATGGACGAGTCCTGGAATCGGGCGCTGGAATATGCTCAGACGTACCTTAAGATCCAGGGGCGAGAAAGCGCAGGTCGTTTAAACCTCGGGTTGCTCCAAGCCGAGATTTTTCACAATATTGGAAATAAAGAAAAAGCCAAGACTGCCCTCGAGGAATACAGACAACGAACCCAAGATCCTTGGTATCGGGCTATTGGCGAGTGCCTCATGAATGAACGGACCGAACAATCCTTGCTAGAAAAAGCCGGAGAAAGCCCGGAATATGTCATTACTGCCCATACCGCCCTGGGGTTCTGGGC
>JAHECI010000276.1:0-3257 GCA_024641825.1 Desulfobacterales bacterium
CGCCGCACTCTCCCTGGACGGACATCAGGGTGTCTTCGGGTAGGGGCGCTTCGGAAGTGAATTCACCGATTTTCTGCTGGTCGTGAAACAGGCTTACGGTACCTTTGGGGAGGATTCTGCCGGCTGACAATCCTGCAGAAAAGCCTGTGGACGCAAACATTAAAATGACACACAGGGTTATGACACTGAATCGGGTTTTATTTTTTCGGATATGCTGCATCTTTTTTCCTCCGTTTTAGAGACCTCTTGGAGGGGCAGGTAATATTGAATATTTTTCAAAGGTCTCACTGTGAGGTGTAATTATATTATATCTTTGCAAACCATATAACCATATATCATATCGGGTAACACATTATTATAAATTGTCGGGCATGTCAAATTTTAAATCCCGACGCGCCCGCAAAAAATCTTGTCCAACCCCATGGCGTACAGAAGCGACAAGATAAAATGGGATATTTTTAAAAAAGATCTGCGGGACGGTTTTGACTTCAGCGATTTTTTGTGATAGGCAGTTGTTATTACGCTCAAAACCACGACTTTTATTTAATTTTGAAAAACCTGATCCCCTTGACCCGGTCAGAGCTCTCCGGCTCAGCCTGGAGAAACGCTGCAAGAGTTTAAAGTGAACTAAAGTTTAAAGTGAGCGAAAGCCCGCCCTGGTGCGACTCGTACATATATTGAGATAACACATGCATCATTCAAAACCTGTCTTTTTGGTAAGGCGTAATGGTGATCGGTCTGGGCCAGGGTTAAGGAATTCTGCCAATCATATAAAATCAGCGGAGCGAGCCGACTTCGCCATAGTAGCCTTTGGCTACGACGGCTGAAAGCGACACCAGAACTTTCCCGTTTAATACGGGATAAACAGCCATTTAAGATCACTTTAGACACTTTTAACTTGTACGGCTTTAACTAAAAAACCCCTTCCAGGGGTAACCCAAAGCCGGGCTCTCTGGACCCGGATATTTACATAGAGAAGATTACCATGGAAAATGAAGAAAATAAAAACCAGACGGATTTAGAACGGGAGCAGCGCATCCTGTGCAGTGATGAAAGCTGCATCGGCGTCATCGGTCCGGACGGACGCTGCAAGGAATGCGGGCTTCCCCATGCCGGCGGACCCGTCGAAAATGTCGAACCAGCGCCGGTCGATGCGGATTTTGAAGAGACTGTCGAAGATGAAGATGTCGACGAAGACATGGAGGAATTTTCGGCAGATGAAGACGCGGAAACCATCACGGATTTAGACTGGGATCAGCGGATCCTGTGCAGTGATGAAAGCTGCATCGGCGTCATCGGTCCGGACGGACGCTGCAAGGAATGCGGGCTTCCCTATGCCGGCGGACCCGCCGAAAATTTCGAACCAGCGCCGGCCGATGGGGATTTTGAAGAAGCTGTCGAAGATGAAGATGCCGACGAAGACATGGAAGAATTTTCGGTAGATGAAGATGCGGAAGAATTTTCAGCAGATGAAGACGCGGAAACCATCACGGATTTAGAATGGGAGCAGCGCATCCTGTGCAGTGATGAAAGCTGCATCGGCGTTATCGGTCCGGACGGACGCTGCAAGGAATGCGGCAAACCCTATGACAGTAAATAGGACATAGGAAATAGAAAAGAGTAAATAGTACCTAACCGAGTAAAGCTCTAGTGATGTCGTATATTTTTCAGCCCCCGAGATCCAGGGGACCGGTCCTCGGGCCTGCCTGGACGGACACCACTTTTTTATGATGTGTCAGAACCACGAACATCCCCAGACAGAGGATCATCATGACGGCTCCTGTTGGAAACGCGTTGCGAAGCTGGGAAACATCCATCATCAAACCCGCCAGTAGCGATCCGGTCAGCATCCCCAGACTGTGGGCCATAGCCAGAAGGCCCATGACCGATCCCATACCATGGGTTTCACCGCCCTTTAGAACCGCCAGTGCCATCAACGCCGGCATTGAAATGCCGCCGCCCAGGCCGAACAATATGCTGGCCAGCAACAGATCCCCGAAGGTGTCTGCCCAGTCAAAAGAGAAAATTGCATAGGTGACGATCAATCCTCCGGTCACCACCATCATTTTCCGGTTCACCCGGTCTGCCATGAACCCCATGGGAACGTGCAGCAATCCGCTGGTGAAGACGCCGATGGTCACCAGAATCCCAATGGCGGAACTCGAGAGTGAAAACTCCAAATCCCCCAACACCGGAAGAAAACTCCAGAGGACCCCGATACAGGCTGCATAGGCAAGCCTGAAGAGAAAAAGCCCGGCCATTTCTTTGTCCTGGAGCACCCATCTCCATGCCAGCGGCGCGACCCCCCGGTTCACGACCCGCTCTGTTTGGGTGGGGGGAAGGAGGAAGAAGCTCAGCATAAACCCCAGAAACGTCAGAAATCCCATGGCTGCAAAGGAGGTGTCCAGGCTGAATCGATCCCGGATGACGCCGCCGATGAGGGGGCCGATGCTCAGTCCCATGAACATGGACATATTGAACAATCCCATGGTGAAACCTTCACGGCCGGTGGGCGTGATATCCCCCACATAGGCTTGAACAGCCGGCATTATCATGGCGGATGCAATGCCTTGAATAAATCTTAAGGCAATGAGGGATTCGACACTGTTGGAGAGTATGAACGCCAGTGAAACCACGGTATAGGCGAAAAGTCCTGCAACGATAAACGGCTTTCGCCCTTTTTTGTCGGACTGCCTGCCGAAATACGGGAGAAAAAAAGTTCTGGAAATGGAAAATGCGCCGAATATCAAACCGATGTACAGGCCGCTGGCCCCCAGATTGTGGGCGTAGATGGGAAGCAGGGGAACCACGATTCCCACGCCGGTGACGGTACCGAACATGGAAAAGAACAGAACGCCGAATATGTTTTTATCGATTTTTTTCATACAAATGCGTTTCTATCCATCATCGGCAAACTCGACAATCCCTCAATTTGGGTTCAAGATGAACCCGGAAAATACCGCCCGACAAAGAAGATGCCATCCACTGTAAACCCTATAGTTGCATAAATAACACGGTAAAATGAGTATAAATACTATAACGATCAATATTTCCAGACTTTTTCTCTGCTTTGATGAGATTGACCCCAGGTGACATCATGAAAATAGTGAAAACTACCATGAAGCTATCTCAAAATAATCTTTTGGCCCAATCTCGGCGTTGGAACCTTGTTTTGAGTCCTCGACATACTTGAAGTATGCCTGCGGGTTAAAACTCGGCTCCGCCTTGATCTTGAACCAAAATCTTTATTTTGAGAT
>JAHECI010000276.1:3267-4674 GCA_024641825.1 Desulfobacterales bacterium
TGCCGCATCGCCCCGCTATTCGCGGGTTCTTCGACCCGCGTTGCCAAAGGAAACGCCATCCACTGTAGAGGGGATGGCGTGATATTTCAATAATTTTAATCGTCAAAATGTCCAAATGACCCTTTCGGCGGTTATGCGTTCTTGAAGTCCGCCAGGGTGGATTCCACAAGGTTTCGGATTTCCAAAAGCCTCGATTCCGACATGGCTTCAAAACGGAGCACAAGGGCCGGCTGGGTGTTGGATGCACGGACCAGGCCCCATCCGTCATCGAACAAAACACGGACGCCGTCGATGTCGATAACGTTGTGTTCCTTGCGGAAAAATTCGGTCACTTTCTCCACTATGGCAAACTTTTTATCATCCGGACATTCCACGCGTATTTCCGGGGTGGAATAGGTCTTGGGGACATCGGACAAAAGGTCTGATATTTTCATTCCGGTTCGGGTCAATATTTCAAGGAGCCGGCAACAGGCATAGGTGGCATCGTCATACCCGAAATACCGGTCGGCAAAAAACATGTGGCCGCTCATTTCCCCGGCCAGTTCGGCTTTTTCGACTTTCATTTTCTTTTTGATCAAGGAATGCCCGGTCCGCCACATAATGGCCCGTCCCCCGTGTTTTTCGATGTCGTCGTACAGGGTCTTTGAGCATTTTACTTCAGATATGAAGGTTGCTCCGGGTTTCCTCGACAGGATCTCCCGGGCAAATATGATCAGCAGCTTGTCTCCAAAGATGAGGGTCCCCTTTTCATCCACAACGCCGACACGATCGCCGTCGCCGTCAAAACCGATGCCCACATCCAATTTTTTTTCCCTGACCATGGCGATGAGATCCTGCATGTTCTTTTCCACCGTAGGGTCGGCTTCGTGGTTGGGGAAAGTGCCGTCCATATCGCAGTAAATATCATATACGTCACAACCGAGCTTCTTGAGTATGGGCACCGCCACCACCCCGGCGGTTCCGTTCCCTGCATCGACGCCCACCTTGATGGGCCCGGACAGGGCGATGTTGTTTTCCAAGAATTCCCGGTAGGGTGTGCCCGCGTCCCCTGTTGAACGGGACCCGTCTCCCGTGGCAAACGATCGTTCAGTGATGATTCCGAGAATCTCCTGGATTTCCTTCCCGTGGATGGAATCCAAACCGATGCAGAGTTTGAAACCGTTGTATTCTCCGGGATTGTGGCTGGCCGTAACCATCACCCCGCCTTCCTGGTCAAAGTGCTGGATGGAGAAGTAGAATACCGGCGTGGGGCAGATCCCGATGTCCATGACATCACATCCCGTGGATGTCAAACCCTGGATAATCTTTTCAGAATACAGGTCCGACGTCAGTCTGCAGTCCCGGCCCACGTTGAGCTTCGTGCATCCGCGGTTTTTGAGATACGTGCCGACGCCTTTTCCGATCAGA
>JAHECI010000277.1 GCA_024641825.1 Desulfobacterales bacterium
TATAAACCATAGGTGGGGAACAGCACCCTTGTGGTGGTGCTGGACAGATTGATGATGTTGCCGTTGTCGGCCAAGCGCGTTGCCGCTTCCTTCATGGCAAAAAATACACCCTTTACGTTGATTGAAAACAACCTGTCATAATCATCTTCGGTAATGTCTTTTATCGGTTTATAAAGAATCACGCCGGCGTTGTTTATCAAAATATCAACTTTGCCGAATCGGGAGATGGCAGCATCAAAAAGACTGGTGATTTCAGATGGTTTTCCAACATCGGCTTGAACGGCAATTGCCGTTCCGCCCCGTCGTTCGATTTCTTGAACGGTGTTGTCGGCAGCCTCGGAGTCCTGGAAATAATTGACAACGACATTAATATTGTTGGCCGCAAGCAATAGGGCGGTCGCTTTTCCAATTCCTTTGCTTGCGCCGGTTATAATCGCTGTTTTTTTTAAATTTTTCATGTGGCATCCTATGATCAATAGATTCGTGTTATTATTAAAGGTTCTCACCCGAACGATTGTTTAACGGCATCTTCTAAGGAAAGGGGGATGTTCGTGCAGAGCTTGAACAAACTACCAAGATTCGGAACGAAGAATGGTGAATTCAAGTTGCAAGTGCACCACGAATAGCACTGTAAAAGACTTCATGTGGCGTCTGATAATTGAGAGATTTCCTTGGTCTATGATTTATTTTTTTCATTGAAAAAGAAATTATCAAGAATCGCTGTCTTCATCCCCTTTTCTGGGCGGTGGTAACGTCAGTTTAAAAATCATTACAAAAAATATTGCTATCAAGCCGGCGGCCCCCATCCTTCCAACGCCGTTTGCACTGCCTGACCGGCCGGCAGAATCTGCAAGGTACTCGGTGGTGGTAAAGGTTTTATAGATATCATAGACAGGATCCAGATTCACTGCTTTTTTTAAATCAATCTCGGCCCGTTCGTTCTCTCCCAATTCTCGGTATGCCTTGGCTCGTGTCGAATACGCCTTGCCGATGGTCCGTTTGTCGCCACCGATGTCGATGGCTCGGGTGGCATCCTGAACTGCAAGATTCAACATTGCCTTAAGACGATACGTTTCTGCGCGATAACCATAAGGTTCAGCGAGTTCGGGCTTTAATTCAATGGCCCGAGTCAGGTTGGACAGCGCTGAATCATAATCGTTCTTTTTAAAATATGCCACTCCCAGCATGGCGTAGCCGTTGGCACTGTCAGGGTTCAACCTGGTAACTTTCTGAAAATCACGAATCGTTTCAGTGTAATGTTCCTGAAAATAGTAGAGCATCCCCCGTTTTTCATAGGCGGCAGACAACCCGGGATTCAATTCAATGGCCCGGGTGAAATAGTTTATCTTTGTGTTCGCCATCGTGCTTTCCAAGCCAAGGTTGTAAAAACGTTCGGCATCAACCTCTCCCCAGGCCGGCGCGGCGATATAACACATGAAAACAATACTGGCTGCTAATAATTTTTTCATGATTCAACCTCGATTTTTCCAAATATCAAAATCGCTCAATTGTCTTCGTCTAAATGATGAAAATTTTGCTTCAGCAATATTTTCTGATGGTTATTTTAACACAAAGTGGTACTTTTTAGGGGCTTGTCAATACCTATCCTGAAAAATAGAAGATAATGACGGCCATTGGCGACGTGCGGGAAAAAAAGATAAAAACATGGCTTTCTACCACCATATGCTGCATTATTTTTTACTTGACATACAATATATATTATTCTATGAATTTTTAAGGGTCAGTTAATATAGTTTGACCTAAGAGAAATATTATACAACATCCTAGGAGACTGTTTTACGTGGCAAGGGCCTCGTAGGATTGTCAACCTTTCTTCATAACTCTTCGGAAGGGCGATTTATTTGAATCGCCCTTCTTCGTTAACACCCCATCAAGCAATCCTTTTTTGTGGATTTTACGATAGATATATTCAGCAAGAAATGGCTTCAGGTTGTGTTTGGCTATCGCAAAGGATAACATCGCAGGAGCGACATAGGGGCGTTCGTGCAGAACGTGCACAAACTTTTAACAAAAATCAAAAAATGATTTTATTAATTCTCGTGTTATTATCCAATCATGATTAAGAGAAAGTGGTTTGCTGAAAACTTTTCTCATATAATGAGGAGGATGCGATGGATGGTCATCTGCTGAAATCATTGCCGGATTTTCTCGCTGCATTGGGTCTTGACGAAGAACCCATGGGGCTTTTTTATACGGATAAAAAACCGGCCGAAGGCTTTGCACCCAAGCCCATCGATTTGCCCACCCGGGAAAAGGAAATAAAAAACGAAATCGACTGGCAGACGGTGTTCGGCCAATTTTCCTGCGTGATGGGTCACATCTGGCGGGCTCGCAAAAAAAAGGCGACGGCGTATTTTTCCGAGGACCTGTTCGGATGTCCCGGAGGGGCGTTCTGGCTTGGGTTTAACAAGCCCCAGACCGAAACCATCATCAATTATGTTTCCACCGGCATTCCAAACTGGACCGAGGGCGAGTTATACTGCGATTCACCCGACGAACTCAGACGAATTTTCGAATATGTCGACCCTCGGCCGGCACCCCATAAATTTTGTATCGTAAAGCCCATCACCAAATTTTCAGATGATGAAGTGCCGGAACTGGTCGCATTTTTCACACGTCCGGAATCTCTGTGCGGGCTGCACCAGCTGGCGGCTTTTGTGACCCACGATCCCGAAGTGGTCGTGTCGCCATGGAGCGCCGGATGCGGGAGTGTTGCGGTGTGGCCGTTGCACTATTTATCAAAGGGACAAAACAAGGCGGTAATCGGCGGCTGGGACCCTTCTGCCAGAAAATTTTTTAAAACCGATGAACTCTCGTTCACGGTCCCTTTTCAGATGTTTAAAGAAATGCTCGATCGCTTTGGTGAATCTTTTCTAACCACAAAGACGTGGGCAACGGTTCAGAAAAAGATCCTTCGGAGTAAAAAGGCTTGGGGTGAAAGTCCTCAGTAAAAACCGTCACCTTAAAACTTGAAGCAAAATTGAAGATAACAATATTTTTCATTACCAATAAAAAAGATGTTCCGATAATTTTCATGAAATATTCGGGTAATCCAATAAAAGGATCGTATAATGAAACGTTTATTACCATTTATCAAAAACGCGACGAAACACCTGTCGATGTTCGTTCTAATCCTCTTTACCGTGTCTGCCTGCGCATCCCGGTCTTACATCAAGGTCAATTACCAGTTGCCGGATAAAATTCCGGTTGCGCCGGCGATAACAGAGGTCCGGTTGAGCGTGGTGGATCAGCGGAACCAACCGGACCCGTTGAGCGCCAGCGCCCGGGAAAAGCTCAAAAATTTTCAGGGAAACTATATGCTGATCCTAGCGCCCAAAGGTCAAAACGCCCCCATGGAGGGGGTTTACGGTCTCAGCGCCTTGTTCGAAACGGTCTTCCAAAAGCGCCTGGGTCAGATGGGAATCCGGGTGGTCGATTCCAGCGCTCGGCAAATCCCGGAACTTAAAGTGGCCATTACACTCTTTCAGCTCGATCTAAAAGATTACAAATGGCACTTCCGGATGAACTATGCCGCCAGTCTGGTGAAAGATGGGAATGTTCTTGTAACGAAAACATTCAGCGGACAAGCGGAACGCCTTGATGTCCCGGGTGTGGATGATGCCGGTACCACGGTGAGCGAAATGTATGCCGACTTGATCAATCAGTTGGATATCGCGGCCCTTTTGAGCACACTACCCCCCGCCTAGCCGAAGGCTTTCCATGAGCGTGCCGCTTCAGTGCCCGTTTTTATCCATAAAGGCGCTGTAAGAAATAGTTCATCTGTTTGTACCACCAGGGCCAGTCGTGATTCACGTCAAAACCCCAGAAATCGACCCAGGCCGGAATCGATTTTTCTCTAAAAAGGGCATCCAGGGAGCGTGTGTCGGCAACGGCTTCCGCTTCCCAGGCGCCTTGACCCACGCAGACAATGATTTTTCGGTGCCGGTAGTGGTCCAGATACCACGGATCGTTGATTCCCGAAAGATAGTGAACCGGAGAATTGAAGTAGACGGCAGGGATGTCGGCGGCCGAGAGTCCGAACTCGGCCCGATCCAGACGGTAGAGGCCGCTTAAGGCGATGGTGCCTTCGAACACATCCGGATGCTTGAGGAAAAAATTCACGGCATGATAGGCGCCCATGCTGCAGCCGCTGGTCATCGCCCGTTCATTCGGTGACCGGCAGTGATTGCGGATAAACGGAATCACCTCTTGGACCACATACCGGTCAAAGGCTTCGTGTCGCGCATTTCGATCCGCCGGCGGAACGGCGAAATTGTACCAGGATTCTCCGTCAATGCTGTCGATGCAAAACATCTTGATCTTGCCTTCATCGATGAACCCGTCAAGGGCGTTGATCATCCCCATGCCTTCATAATCAAAATAACGCCCTCGGGAGCAGGGGAAAACGATAAACGGTTTTCCCCAGTGTCCGTAAATTTTCAGCGCCATATCCCGATTCAGATTCGGGCTGAACCAGTTGTGTTCTTCAATATGCATATTTAGTTTCCATCCACAGTTGTTAAATTGGCACGATGCGTTTCCAATTCATAAATGAGCAATTTTTGTCTGGATCAAGGCCGCACAAGGGTTTTCGGTCCCCGCAGAGCGGGACAGGAAGGCATA
>JAHECI010000278.1 GCA_024641825.1 Desulfobacterales bacterium
TGCGGCCAGTGTGTGCCCTCCTGCGCCGAAGGCGCCCTTGAAATTGTGGACGGCAAAGCACAGATCATTGCCGACAAACTGTGTGACGGGCTTGGGGCCTGTTTGGGGGAATGCCCCACCGGTGCCCTCAAGGTCATCGAACGGGAATCCGATGAGTTCGATGAAGACGCCGTCGAAGAACATCTGGCAAAACAAACAAAAGCCGCTCACCAAGCACAACAGAATATGCCCTGCGGATGTCCGTCCACCCAAATCCAGACGTTTGTCCCCATTGAATCGCATCCGGAAGCCCGGATTCCCAAAGTAACCGGTGCCCAAGGCGAGTCCGCCCTTTCGCACTGGCCGATTAAAATACGGCTCATTCCACCCAAAGCCCCGTTTCTTAAAGGTGCGGATCTTTTGGTCTTGGCGGATTGTGTTCCGGCAACGTTTCCAACCCTGAACAGGGATTTCATTAAAGGGAGAGTGGTGATGATGGGATGCCCCAAATTCGACGAGGCCCAAGATTACATCGAAAAATTCACTGAAATCTTCAAAATTGCGGGGATCAAAAGCATTACCAATGTTTTTATGGAGGTTCCGTGCTGTTCGGGTCTTCCCATGATCGTCAAAAAGGGACTGGAAGCATCCGGGCAGAATATACCCGTGAATGACGTGGTCATCAGTACCCGGGGCAAGGTTCTGGAACCCGGAAAAAATTAGCTGAACGGTCCGTCTGGATATCACTGCCCCAAGATTCTTTTGAATAGATGCGTGGAATTCTGTTCATCATGAGACACCTTGGGGGCCTTGAACGATTCATATCTTTGGGATCTGTGGGCGCAGAACATCCGGAGACCCATTGCTTCCTTATCCAGACGTGTAATTTTTTAGCGCTTGTCAACGTCTTTTGGCCCCTGGTTGATTGGACTGTCCGGGACTATCTTCTTCATCTTCATTTTTTTAAAGTTCCCCAAATTTTATCGGCCATGGCCGTGTCCCTAGGGGATGGTCATGTTGGAATTATCCTGATGTTGTCCCCTCGGCCGCATCCCAAACCACGGCGTTCCCCGTGAAGAACGTGTTTTGATGTCCGGAGCATGTCGGTCAAACTCATTGAGTGTCCCATATTTAAATCCTGCGTACCAACCCTTAAATTTTTATTATATTTCATAGTGTTATCGCCATCAACTCCGGATCCCACCGTCCATACTCACGGGTAAAAAACCCTTTTGCCGGTTCTTTGCAAAACCGTCGAAAATATTATTCCCCAAAAAATGTTGAATGATTTCATTTTGTTTTCTATATTACTGTCATTAGAGTTTCTCACACCGTTTCGTTCCGTTAGCAAAACGAGCATTCTTCCAATTCGTCATGTTTAGACAGACTTTCATATAACAATTTAACCCGTTGGAGATGTAATATGAAATCGATTCATTCTAAACTCTGTTTTTGGTCCATTTTGGTTGTGTCTTTTTCCTTTCCCCTATTTTCGAGCGCAGCCGATCAAAACACCCCGTCATCCGAGACTCTGACCATGGCCGAAGCAATTCAGATCGCCGTCAATCAGAATCCCCAAGTCAAGGCCGCCGGCTTTCAGGTAAAGGCAGTGGAATCAAATACCATCCAGGCCCGGTCGGGTTTTTTCCCGCAGATCGATTTTTCCGAAACGTTCAATCGAACCACCAATCCCATGTGGGCCTTTGGCACCAAACTGAATCAGGGAAGTATTACCCAGGAAGATTTTGATCCTTCCAGACTCAACGATCCGGATGCCATCAACAACTTTGCAACTGCTGTCTCCATGTCCTGGTCAATTTATGACGGCGGCCGGACAAAAATCGGCTGGGAACAGGCCAAACAGAACCAGGAAATTGCATCTTTAATGCTTGAACGAACCCGGAAAAAAGTGATTGCACAAACAGCGGCGGCGTATGTGGGACTCCTGCTTGCTCAGAAAAATGTCCTCGTTTTGGACCAGGCCCTTGAAACGGCACACGCCAATTTAACAATGATCGAATCTCGCTATCATAACGGTTTTGTGGTAAAAAGCGATCTATTGAGGGCCATGGTTCGTATTGCAGATCTTAAGCAACAGCATCTCCAGGGCGAAAGCCGAGTCGAGGTGGCAAAAGCCATGCTGAACGCATCCATGGGTTCTCCCGAAGACAAACCAATAAACCCGGTAACCCCGTTTGCCGTTGGAGCACAAATAAAAGGGGAGATCGAGGATTGGATTCATACCGCCCTTTCAAAACGTTTCGATCTGAAATCCTTGGGGCACCAGGAAGAAATGGCCCGAAAAGAAATCGACAAATCCCGAGCCGGCCACTTCCCGGACTTGCGGCTTGTGGGAAATTATGAAATCGATTCGGAAGACTTCAGTGATACGGCGGATAATTATACCTTCGGAGCGGTGGTGAAGGTAAATTTATTCAGTGGATACCATATTACCGGAAAAACCGAAGCGGCAAAATCGTTTTTGAACCGAACGCAGGAGATACGAAGAGCCATGGAATTGGGGATACGGGTTCAGACACGGGAAGCATTTTTAAAAGCCCGGAGTTCCTGGAAGCGTATACAGGTGGCCCAAACAGCGGCGGATCAGGCCGAAGAAGGATTGCGGATCGTAAAAAATCGATACAATAACGGTCTGTTAACGATCGTCGGCCTTCTTGATGCAGAGCTGGCCCGCCAACAGGCCCATACCAATTATTTCACGGCCCTTCACGATTACAAGGTGGCCAGGATCGATCTGGCGTTGGCCTCTGGAACCATTGACACGGATTTTCAATAACTCAAGCTTAATGAACTCGTAAAAAACTTTTTACGAAACCGTCAAGCTTCGCACCCTTAATATTCGGCAAGGCCAACACAACGATACCGGCAGGGAGTTTTTGAACCACCGATAAAAACATAAATTTTCAATAAAAACAATGTTTTGTATGAGCCTCCGGGCGTTTATTTAAGGAGTCCATCATGCGGAAAAACAAACAATTTTTTTATTTCATTGTAGTTACCGCGGTCTTTCTCTTAATGGGTTGCGGGGAAAAAATTGAGCCGGGCAATGCAGAACAGATCAAAAAAAAGCCGGTTAAAGCGCCGGTTGCCATAACATCCATAAGCCGCCAACCGTTTACTTATGAAGCTGTGGGGACGGTTAAAGCAAAAGCCATAAGTACACTTTCCAGCAAAATTTTGGGGGCTGTCATGGCGGTTTTTGTTCAGGGCGGAGATACGGTCGAACAGGGACAGAAACTGATTGCCATTGATGATCACCAGGTGTCGGCACAGCTTCGCGAGGCTGAAGCCGCCCTTGCCCAAGCCCGGCGCGCCGAAACTGCGGCCATCGCAGGCGCAGAACTTGCGATGGCCACCTATGCCCGATACCGGAACCTGATGAAAGATGCGTCCGCCAGTCCCCAGGAGTTTGATGAGATCAAATCTCGATACCAACAGGCCCAAGCCGGGCTGGCAGCCGCCAAACAGCGTGTCAAACAGGCCGAAGCTTCGGTATCCGCTGCATTCGATAGAAAAAAGGATGCCTTAATTCGCGCGCCGTTTGACGGTAGGGTCAGCGCTAAAATGATTGATGTGGGAGATTTGGCGGCTCCAGGCAAACCGTTGCTAATTCTGGAGAAAAAAGGGAACTATTATGCAAATTTGGAATTGCCGGAAACGCATATCGGGTCTGTAACACACGGCCAGATTGTAACGGTGGTGATACAGGCCTTAAACAATAGATCGATGGGCGGAACCGTAGAGGAAATTTTTCCTGCAGCCGACGAAAGGAGCCGTTCGTTTTTAATTAAGGTTAAACTGCCCGATGAAGCGGGACTGCGGTCGGGAATGTTTGCCCGGGTTTTTATTCCTTTAGACGAAATCGGTATGCTTTTAATTCCATCCACTGCGGTGATACACTCCGGACAGTTAACCGGTATATACATTGTTGATGATAACCACACGGCAAGGTTCCGTCTCATTCGAACCGGCAGAATATTCGGAGCGTCGTTAGAAGTCCTGTCCGGCCTCAAGGAAGGCGATCGGTATGTCGTCGTTCCACCGCCCACCCTTTCCAACGGTGATCGTGTGGAGGTTGTCTCATGACCCATAAAATAGGTGTCTCCGGCCGAATCGCTCAATTTTTCATAGACTCCAGGCTGACCCCTCTGATTATTATCGCTTCACTATTGCTCGGTATCGCAGCCGTCATCGCGCTCCCCAGGGAAGAAGAACCGCAGATTATCGTACCCATGACCGATATCTTTGTGAAGATGCCCGGTGCCAGCGCCAAAGAAGTCGAAGAGCGGGTTACAAACCCCATGGAGAAACTGCTGTGGGAAATCCCGGGCGTAGAATATGTGTATTCAACCTCCAGTCCTGGAATTTCCATGGCGGTGGTCCGTTTTTATGTGGGCCAGGACGAAGAAAAATCCATCGTTCGCCTCCAGTCAAAACTCATGGCCAACTATGACCTGATTCCCTGGGCGGCAACCCCGCCATTGATCAAACCCCGCTATATTGACGATGTTCCGATTCTGGCACTCACCTTCTGGGGAGAGGGTTTCGATCATTATACCCTGCGACGTGTTGCAGCAGAAGTGGAAAATATCGTCAAGCGTGAAAACAATGTTTCCACAACGACCCTGAT
>JAHECI010000279.1 GCA_024641825.1 Desulfobacterales bacterium
CTTGGTATCGGGCTATTGGCGAGTGCCTCATGAATGAACGGACCGAACAATCCTTGCTAGAAAAAGCCGGAGAAAGCCCGGAATATGTCATTACTGCCCATACCGCCCTGGGGTTCTGGGCGGAAGGGTCCGGAGACAAAAAGATGGCCGTCAGACATTATAAAGAAGCTCTCGGGTCGTATATGGATGAAAGGGTTGAATACGAGTTTGCCATTGAGCGAATCAAGAAGTTAAGGCAAATTTCAGAATAGCCGTTTCGTTGCGACCGCCCATCCCGATATTTTTGAGCATCTGTGGGCCATCTCACATATCAGATAAGGAGCGTCGATCGAGTCTTTACAGACGGGTTGACAAATTAAGAAACGAGAAGGTTTTAAAAAGGAACTCCAATATGAAAGACGTTGTCATCGTATCGGCCTGCCGGACCGCCATCGGTGCGTTCGGCGGCACGCTAAAGGAGATGAACGGTGCCGCTCTTGCAGCGATCAGTATGCAGGAAGCGATCAAAAGGGCCGGGATCGATCCGGCCGTCATCGATGATGTCCGCTTCGGCTGCTGCATGGAGCATCACGACACGCTGAACGTGACCCGCGTGGCCGCCCTGATGGCCGGAATTCCCATTTCGGTTCCCGCCGTGACCCTCAACCGGGTTTGTATTTCCGGGATGGAGGCCGTGGTTTCCGGTATGGCCATGATTCAGGCCGGAATGGCCGACGTAATCCTGGCCGGCGGGGTGGAGCACATGTCCGGCGTACCCTATGCCGTACCCGCCGCCCGCTGGGGATGCCGGCTGCAGGACCAGACGTTCGTGGACGCCATGATGCACGCTTTGTACTGCGGCTCCCATTTGTTGCCCCTGTCCGCTGACGGTCCCCTCGACTTCCAGCAGGCTCCGGCCAGCCTTTTTGTTGGCAAGCCCTACCTTATGGGACATACGGCCGAGTTCGTGGCCCAACATCTCAACATCAGCCGGGAGGAAATGGACGAGGTGGCCCTCCGCAGTCACAATTTTGCGGAAAGAGCCACCCGGGACGGCTCCTTTGCCGAAGAGATCGTGCCGGTTGAAGTGCCCCGGCGGAAAAAAGACCCTCTGGTCTTCGACAAAGACGAGCATTTTCGTCCCGGCCTCACTTTGGACCAGCTGCAAAAACTGCCGCCGGCCTTTGTCCCCAAAGGCGGAAAAGTTACGGTCGGAAACTCCAGCGGCATCAACGACGGCGCCTCGGCCATGGTCATTATGTCCGCGGAAAAGGCCCGGGAGTTGAACCTTGTCCCCATTGCCAAAATTCGCGCCGCGGCCAGAGGTGCCTGCCATCCGTCGGTGATGGGACTGTCTCCGGTTCCGGCGGTTTCCCGCCTGCTGGATGCGGCCGGTCTGGCCATCGAGGATTTCGAGCTGATCGAAATCAACGAAGCCTTTGCCGCCCAGTACATCGGCTGCGAAAAAGAACTCGGGCTGAATCGCGAAATCACCAATGTGAACGGTTCGGGCATCGGACTGGGCCATCCGGTGGGCTCCACCGGCTGCCGGATCATGGTGACCCTGATCCACGCCATGAAACAGAGGGGCAAAACCCTTGGGCTGGCCACGCTCTGCGGCGGCGGCGGGGTGTCCATGGCCTGCGCAGTGGAAATGGTATAGAAGTACGCAAACAGATTTTACCGAAACTGCTTTGTTGGAAACGCCTGAAAAACTGTCTGGGATGCACCCTAAGGCTATTCGTTCCCGGCCGTATCAAAGATGCCGATCTGATTGCCGAGGCGGACTTTGATGGCGCCGGATTTGTACTTTCCAGGCTCGAAGACCAGAATGACCAGCGAGCCGCCGTACAGAAAGTGCCCCAGTTCGTCGCCGCGCTTGACGGCAACGGGCCCTTTGGCTTTCAGAAACTTGTCTTTGAACACCACCGAACCCACGGTGCTTAGCCCCACGGGAATCACGCCCACGAGACCGTACGTTCCCGTATCAATGATAAAATAACCGCGCTGATAATTTTCAAAGGCGCTGAAGTCCGCACCGTGATATCCCACGTTGCCGCTTTTCGGAACGAATTCCGGAAAGTTATCCATTCCCAGCAGGGCGCCGCTTATGAGCCGGGTCTCGATGACCTTGCCGCTCACCGGGGCGTGGTACCTGTGGTAGGTGTTGGGCATAAGAATGCATGATAGGGCCGTGCCGCCGATGAATTTTTCCCAGTGCCCGGAACCGGCGAGGAGTTGCTGGATGTTGAGCTCCTGGGTACCTTTCGTTCGCAGGGTGGTGTTCTTATCGATGATCTCAACAGGAATGGAATTTAAAATCGCGTCCGTGGGCGCCGAAATGACATAGTCGCGATCGGGCAAGGTCTGGGGGCGGGCTTTCGACTGATCCTGAAAGGAACGTGAAAAAAACTCGTTGTAGGATGCAAAACCACCGTCGGGCGCTTTGGGATCCGGCAGGACGTAATCCTCTTTTTCGATTCGGGGGTTGGAAAGCCAGTTGGCAATTTGCCGGGTGGAGGCTGGACTGTTGAGGAAATCGCCCCGTTCTTTTGCAAACCGGCTGAAGATTTCGATTCCAGGAGATGTTTGAAAGGCGGCCCTGCCGAATGGGTTTTTGTAGGCGAAGAAGTCCATCTGTTCGATATAGTAAAGGCCGTTGTCCGAACTGCCCCGGGTGGTAGGCAGAAATGCGCACCACTCCTGGAAAAAAGTGACCACATCCGAGAAGTTTTTCCCGATCCAGGGATTGCCACCTTTCCGATACCCTTCGGGCAGTTGCTGCATGTTCTCAAGGGCCTCGTCCATTAAAAATCTGAAGAGTATGTCGTTTTCATAGGTCTGTTTGAGATTGCTGACCGATTCGTAGCATGGGAAATCCCCTGCCGGCTTACCTGCCATGACCGTGGAAAAAGACATAACAGTGACGAGACAGAGCGCCAAAAAATAACACATGAAACGTTTTATCATGATGGTCTCCTTACTGGCGAGTGGTTGGTGTTGTGTAATTTAGAGATGAGATGAAATTAGGCATTTTTCTTTGCAAGTCTGTCCACCACCTGGCGGACGTCTGCCAAACATCAACGTCCTTTAGGATTTTTCTCGGCGCAATAACACTTCCCGGCCTTCTTTTCAAATGCAATCTTGTCGGCGATCACCGAGCGGCCGTTATCCAGATAATCTTTTTCAATGTCTTTTTTCGTATATCCAAAGCAATGGCAAACAAGGTCGTCATCTTTGAATTCATTTCTTTTTTTGGCATAGGGGCCGATTTCAACCATCGTCTTTCTTTCCAATCCTAATGATCAGTTGGCGTGATCTCTTGAATCCATGCCCGAGGCAGGCAAGCCTTGGACCCGCTTCTCCAACACGATTGGAGAAGAACCTATCATTATTCTTCATTATCTCTGTGAACTGCATCCGGTGAAAACCCGGGACAGCAGACAGCAATGTATTCTGCGCCTTCAGGCGTCGGGGTACTGTATTGTACCCATTCTCCGGCCGGAGTGATAATCGCTTCTCCTTCATTAATATCAATAATTTCATCGTTGGTCGTTACTCTTAGCATACCTTTTAAGACGAGGGTATATTCATTGAACTCCGGGGTTTGACCGGGTTCAATCCATCCGGAAGGACTTTTCATGCGAGCAACACTGACTTCATCGGTATTTGAATTGACTCTTCCGATATATTCTTTAATTTCTTTGGGTTTATTGCCTGCGGATTTTATAATGGTCGGCCTGTCTATTTTTATGGGCATTTTATTCCTCTCTCTCACATCCAACAATCATCCGTGTATCTAAATACTCTGATAAACGGTTACACAGTGAGTCCGACAAAGTTCAAAGTAAATTATTCCCCAGTAGCATCTATGCGGACTTTTCGTGGTATGGCAGGACCATATCATATATCAGATAAAAAAGTAGAAGATTTTAATTAACTCATTAAACCTTCAGTTTAGCTGACGGACCCAGTTTTGCAATGCAGGTATGTGAATTTATATTCACCGCCCGCTTGTTCCCGTTATGACGGGAGCTTCGCTTGAGCCGCAGAGGACGCAGAGAATAATATTTTTTCATTGCCGTTGACCCCGCTCCGCGGGACAGGGCCGCCGGCAATGAAAAAGCACTCAGCAGCTTACGCTGCGGAAACGACAAAAGGCTTCAATTCTTTGGTTGCAAGGTCCCAATACGGGCATTTTATTACCCGAAGGGTTGAGCCATTTTGCTTTTCGGCGTCTCAGCGAAAAGCAAAAAAACCAAAAGCTCTGCGCTCTCTGCGGCTCTGCGGTGAATAAATTTTTATAAAGACCCTTTCAGGGCCGCCATCATGCCACCCCTTAAAGGGGTGGTTATTGACTTTACGGGGGTTCCGATTCGCCCTTTCGGCCAAAACGTGAGCAGAACCGGAGGCCTGATTTCCGGCAGGTGTTAGAAAGAATTTGCAGCTTCAATATGTTTGGTGTTAAGGGTAACCTGTGTCCACGGTCGCTTTTATTTTTACCCTGATGGTGCCAACCGGCATCGGTTCAAACGCAAAGGAGAACGTTTCAGTTGGAAATTTTATATTTCGAAGATGTTGTGGTCAATGAAAAGAGAACTTCATCAATAACATACACGGTTGAA
>JAHECI010000280.1 GCA_024641825.1 Desulfobacterales bacterium
GTGGAAGGCGGACATCCCCTGGCGGGAGAGGTCAGAATCAGCGGTGCTAAAAATGCCGCCCTTCCGATTCTTATATCTTCTCTGCTGGCCGATGGGTGGAATACCTATTCCAATGTTCCGGATCTCAAAGACATTCAGAGCACCAAAATCTTACTTTCCAAACTCGGCGCCAAGATAGAGACAGACGGTGATACCATCCGAATCGATACCGGGAGTGTTCGCTGTCACGAGGCACCGTATGAGCTCGTCCGGAAGATGCGGGCTTCAATTCTGGTCCTGGGTCCCCTGGTGGCAAGGCTTAAAAAAGCAAGGGTGTCTTTACCGGGGGGATGTGCCATCGGTGCGCGCCCCATTAATCTGCATTTAAAAGGGCTTGCCAGTCTCGGGGCCAAAATCGAATTGGAACACGGGTATGTGGAGGCTGTTTGTGACCGTCTTCAAGGCGACGAGATTTATCTGGACATGCCCACCGTAACCGGAACCGAAAATCTTATGATGGCGGCGGTTCTGGCCGAAGGGGTCACCGTCTTGAAAAATGTGGCACGAGAGCCGGAAGTGGTGGCACTGGCGGATGTGTTGATCCGAATGGGGGCAAAAATCAACGGCGCCGGAACTTCGGTGATCACCATCCAAGGGGTATCCACGCTGAAACCGGTATCTGTTTCCATTATACCCGACCGAATCGAAGCCGGCACGTTTATGGTTTCGGCAGCCCTGACCCGCGGGGATGTAACCCTTTTAGACTGTGAACCCGAGCACCTTGAAGCGGTGATCCACAAGCTGAGACTCAGCGGTGCCGACATAACAATCAAGGATAAATCCATCCGGGTCAAGGGGAGCGATGAAATTGTCAGTGTCGATGTAAAAACCTTGCCCTATCCCGGATTCCCCACCGATATGCAGGCGCAGTTCATGGTGCTCATGTCGGTTGCAAGCGGTTTTAGCATTATTTCTGAAACCATTTTTGAGAATCGTTTTATCCATGTCGGCGAGCTCAAGCGCATGGGCGCTGACGTTAAAATATCAGGGAATACCGCAATGATCACCGGGGTGCCGATGCTCTCCGGTGCACCGGTGATGGCTTCGGATCTCAGAGCCAGTGCTTCGTTGATTCTGGCCGGCCTGGTTGCACACGGTACCACGGAAGTGAATCGCGTGTATCATCTGGACCGGGGTTATGAAGCCATCGAACATAAATTTGCCCGCCTCGGGGCAGCGATACGACGGGAAAAAATCTGAAAGGCCCCTGAAACAGGTTCCCTTTTGCCCCATCGCCGGGTTCGGCAAAAAAACAATCTTCAAAATACTCAATGTATAAATGCCTGTCCCGATGGGTTTTTCATCGGGGCGGTTAAAATTCTTGCCTGCCTTGGTCTTGAGCAAAAATGAGCATTTTTCAAAGGTCTTTGCATGAATGCTGTTACGCCCGACCCATGACCGATTCATTTTACGCTCGCCCGATCATTCCCTTATTGTTATCGATGATATCCGGTATCGTCGTGGGCACCGGATTTCCGGGCTACGGGATCTGGGCCTACATGGGTGTTGGGGTATGTATCGGCATCCTCGTCTATTGGATCCGGAAAAAAAGAACGGCCCTGATTTGCCCTCTGGTCCTTTTGTATGCCCTGGGATATCTGTCCATACTCCCGTGGACGGCCCCCGGATTCCCTTCCAACCACATCATCCGTTTTGTGGATATGCCGGCATGGAAAATCGTCGGTGTCATCCGCACGCCGGTTGCAATATATCCAAACCGACAAAAATTCATATTGCGTACCGAGTCCCTCCAAGGAAGCAACGGGTCTTTTCCCGTGGTTGGAAAAATCCGTTTAACCGTATCCGGGGAGGGGCCGAAATTGCAAAAAGGAGACCGGATTGCGGTATTCGGCAAAATAAGATCCATCAGAAACTTCAACAATCCCGGGGGATTCGATTATAAAAGGTATCTGGCGTTTAAAAAGGTTTGGGGAACCGCCTATGTTTCATCCCAGAAGGTCGCCCTCTTGGAAAAAGGTTCGGAAAAAGGGGTTGCCACCATCATCGCGGAGGTCCGCAGCAAATTTTCCGATCTGATCGACGCAGCCGTTACCGGAAAGGCGAACGGTTTAATCAAAGCCCTCATCATCGGGGACCGGAGCGCGATTCCCCAGGATCTAAGAAATGCTTTCAACCGGGCGGGGATCGGCCACCTTTTGGCCATTTCAGGGCTTCACATCGGAATCGTGGCAACCACGGCGTTTTTGTTTTTTAGCTGGATGCTGTCTCATATTAAAGTGCTTCTGTGGCATGCATGGACCAAAAAGGGGGCGGTACTTTTATCCGGGGTTCCCGTGTTGATATACGGTTTCATTTCGGGAATGTCCCCGTCCACGCAGCGGGCGGTCATTATGGTGATGGTATTTCTCGCCGCCTTTTTGTTCGAGAGGGAGCACGACCCCATGAACACCCTGGCGCTGGCGGCCATGTTGATTCTGATCGTTCATCCGCCTTCACTGTTTTCAATTTCATTTCAGCTCTCTTTTACCGCGGTTCTTGCCATCATTTACGGTCTGTCCAAAGTGGAATCTCCATGGGTATCTCCTGACATCCGGGGGAAAAGGCCCAAGATATCCAAGGTCGCCACCACGCTGTTTTCTTTTTTCATGGCGTCGCTCTTTGCCATTTTGGGAACCCTTCCCCTGGTGATGCTGTATTTTAACCAGATTTCCCTGGTGGGCCTTTTGACAAACTTTATCATGGTCCCCATGATCGGTTTCGTGGCGGTACCCCTGGGGTTGTTGGCCGTATTTCTATATCCGCTAACGGTTTACGGGGCATGTGTCTGTCTCCACGTATGTTCGGCGGTGCTGAACCCGGCCCTTTTTATCATAAATATTTTTGCAGAAATGCCGTTTTCGGCAGTGAAAACCGTCACCCCGAGTTATCTGGAAATTTGGTGCTTTTATATCCTGTTTTGGGCGGTTCTAAACCTGAAACATATCCCGTTCAAAAAACACCGGAAACCGGATGAAATCCCGAAAATAGAAGGTGGGATTCAACGCCAAAACGTTATTCAAAGATTTTCGCCGGTGATTGTCCTTCTGGTGGTGTCGGTTTTCATGGCCGATATCGGCTACTGGTTTTATCAGCGGTGTTGGCAGGATGATCTCAGAGTGACGATGATCGACGTCGGGGATGGTAATTCCACCCTCATGGAACTCCCCTATGGATACACGATACTTTTGGATGGCGGCGGTTTTTCCGATAATCGCATCTTCGATGTGGGGGCCAGAATTGTCGCCCCCTTCTTATGGCAAAAAAAGATTACAACCATCGATACACTGGTGCTTTCCCATCCCAACAGCGACCACTTGAACGGGCTGATATACATTGCCGAACATTTCAACGTCAAACAGGTGTGGACGAATCACGAAGCGGTAAATACCTTCGGGTACAAAAAGTTCATGGATGAAATAACAGAAAAGAAAATTCAGATGCCCGGGTACCCGGAAATCTTCGGAGCCCATGACATTAACGGCGTTCATATGGACATCGTGTATCCCCCCGTCGATTTTACTGAAAAAAGAAAAAAAGAACCCTGGCGGAATCCGAACAACAATTCACTGGTTCTAAAAGCGTCCTTGGGATCGGAATCGTTTCTGTTCCCGGGGGATATCAAAGCCCGGGCCGAATATGAGCTGGTTGCCACCGCAGGGGGCACATTGAAAAGCACGGTCCTTTTGGTGCCGCATCACGGCAGCAAAACATCGAGTTCCGATGGGTTTGTCAAAACGGTGAATCCTAAGGTGGTGGTCATATCATCGGGATGGAGAAGCCGGTTCGGGTTCCCCCACCCCTCGGTGCTGAAACGATATGAGAAAATGCAATGCCGTATACTGGGCACCGCCCGTAACGGCGCCATCTCCATGTCCACAGACGGTCAAACACTGACGATTCGACCCACCATCATCGACCCGAACACATCTCGCGACGAACAACAGGCCTTGCCCCGGTTGAAATAATGGAAACCTTTTGCAAAAAAAGTTGACCGTTGACAGTTTATGTAACGTTACGTTTTTGCACGTTTAAATTCGAGGTTTCCATTTTTTTAAAAAAAACAAATAATTAGCTTGCGTTCTTCCCCAATAAAGGTTATTGTATGTTCAACCAATTAAGTCCTGTTTAGTCTGCGGGACGGTTTCTCTCTGAAGGAACAATCCATCTGTCAAAGTGGCATCCTCCCGTTTTTGACGTTGAAATTTTTTTGAAAGGAGGATGTTATCATGACCCATGGAACGGTTAAGTGGTTTAACGACTCAAAAGGGTTCGGATTCATCGAGCAGGAAGATGGGCCGGATGTATTTGTTCATCATCGAGTAATCAATTCAGACGGTTTTAAATCCCTCAATGAAGGGGATCGAGTTTCCTTTGATATAGAGCAAGGACAAAAAAGTCCTGCCGCTGCAAATTTCACTGTGATTTAGTCTTATGTTCTGAATAAAAAGGGCGTTCCTTCTTCTACTGAAGGGATGCCTTTTTTTGTTGTTAATGTGAAAAATGATGAACTCGTAAAAAGTCTGATTTTGCTCGCTCCGCAAGCAATTTTGGGAT
>JAHECI010000281.1 GCA_024641825.1 Desulfobacterales bacterium
ATTATCGTCAAATGTTTTGGGGCATAATACCGGTTTAGTTTATCATGTATAATCCGTTCATAAGTGAGTTATAAATATCTGAATAAAATCTTTATGTTGTTTGCCATCCGGGAAAGCCGAAGGTACGCCATCTCACCCCATATCCCACTTTTTGCATCCATGACCGCATCCTCTTTTTTCAAATCTTTTTTTTCCATGATTGACGGTCTCGTAAAAAATCCGATTTAGACGGTTTCGTAAAAAGTTCAAATTCAAGGCGTGCAAATTTTGCAATCATGAGGCGTACTTATCGTACGTTGAATGATTGCGAAATGCAGCACAACGCAGAAGTTGGACTTTTTACGAGACCGTCATGATTCATGCCGGAAGGTTTGATGGCGGCGTGAAGATTGTTGTGAATTCTTGCTGCCAATGGGATCGAGATCGATGCAATGGTTTTTGTGAAAGTCTGATTTGCACCACAAACAGGGGATGGCCGTACAAGGCTCTGTCCATATTGGATGGGGCTGTTGAATCCTATTCTTGTCCCTTTGTTCTAAAGGATGAGATATGTGTCGATTGACATTAATTCCTTAATATTATATGCTTTTAATATGCTTGATATTTTAAGAAGGCATTCGGGAGATTCTAAACGAAAGACAAGAGAAAAGGATTCTATCCATGCCGAACAACGAAGAGGAACTTAATATATATGAGGTAAACTCTCTGTTGTTTCAAATTATTTCGTTCATGTCCGAAGCTGAACGGAGAAACCTTAACTCCGTGTTAAAATCTAAATTATCCAAAACCGAACATAGAAAAGACCTGTCATCGCTGGTTACCAGCATATCTGAAGCAAAAAGACGGGAACTTCTGGAAAAGCTGACCAACTGGTATCGTTCCAAACACGCCGAGTTAAGGAAGTTTCCCCGAAGACCTTTTTCTGCGCCTGTGGAAGTCTCCACCAACGGTTTAACCTATATGTGTTTCATTCAGAATTTAAGTCATGGCGGTGTCTTTATTCATACCGATTTCAGCTTTAAAATTGATCAGGAAATCACAATGACCTTCTCTCTCTCCAGAGCCGAAAAAGACCTGACAGTGAGGGGTAAGGTGGTTCGGGTCGATTCCCAGGGAATCGGTGTAAAATTCGGTGAGATGCTGCCTGAAGACATGGGATTGCATCTCAATTAAATACAAGCAACACCGTTTAACCCCAGTACGATAGTAGAAGCTATCTCAAAATAATCTTTTGGCCCAATCTCGGCGTAGGAGCCGCGTTTTAAGTCCTCGACCTACTTAGAGTATGCCTGTCGAAGATCCCGCTCAACAAATGGGGCGGGTTAAAACTCGGCTCCGCCTTTTTATCCCGCTGGGTTTAAGCGGGGGATATTGAAAAAAACTTTATTTTGAGATGGCTTCTAAACTACCTGCGGGGCCCCGATAACGGGATCCTCCAGGGCCGGATAAATCTCCGCTACGCTCCAACAGGCGGGATATATCTTAATCGAAGTTCTTCTCCAACTAAATTGGAGAAAAACCTTTACTTTGAAAGGAGGTTATATCATGGCAAAGGCAATTATTCTAATTAAGTCAAATCCGGGTGTCGACCGTGAGGTCGCTGGTCAAGTCAAGAAAATCGAAGGGGTGAAAAATGTCTATTTGGCTGCCGGGCGTTTTGATATCGTGGCTGAGGTACAGACTCCTGATGACGCCAGTATGCTTTCTGTGACATATGACAAAATAAGAGTCATTGGCGGTATTAGAGATACACACACCATGTTCTGTTTGAAAGTGTAACCATATATCGTTCTGATTTTGTGATAAGGACAAAAGGATTCTGATCTTATGGGGCTTCTCAAAAGGTTTTTCAGTCAAGATCCTGGAAAGACCGAGCAGAAGGGTGATGCCTTTTTAAAGGCCTCCGATTGGGGCAGGGCAAAGCTTGAATTCGAAAAGGCCCTGGCCGCATTGGAAAAAACATCGTCTGATGATGCTTTGAAAACAAGGCTTCGGGATAAACTGGTTCAGGTTAAAGGGGCCCTGGCACACGAACACCGGCAGGCCGCTGAAGATTTAATGGAGGCCGAATATTACGATGAGGCGAGGGGATTTCTTCAATTGGCCCTCGACTTGACCCGGGACCCGGCATTGATATCCGCTGTTGAGAAGCTTATGCATGAGATTGAACGCATCACCGCCGGAGATATTCAAATGGAAGTGCCCCTATCTGATCTGACTCCCCTCGGCGATGACGAGACATACACGGGTGATCAGGACGATGAGAATTTTATGGCACTCTGCAGTGCACTGCCCGAAGAGGTTCAGGAGGCCTACCTTTCCTATGGCGGGTCCTTTAAAACCGGTTATCTCGCACTGAACCGGGGAGACTTTGAACGTGCAGCCGATGACCTGTCCCAGGCCTTGGCGGAGAACCCTTCCCCGGATTCAATTATCCCCCTTGAGCTGGCCACGGCCTACCTGAATCTGGAGAAATTGGATGAAGCCCGACGTCTGCTGGAGACCTTTCTCCAACATCATCCGGGTGCTTTGCCGGGTTATCAGTTGCTTTGCGAGGTTTACTGGGAAATAGGGGCTTTTGATCAGGCTGAAACCCTTCTTGCCGATTGTCCGGATGACCTTAAAAACTCTTTGGCCTATGTCCTGCTCCGTGGCGAAACCCTGTCTCAGGCCGGGAGGCATCCGGAAGCCGCCTCTTTCTATCAGGATTCCATGGAGGCATACGGATGGAACCAACCACTTTCGATTGCCCTTGCCGGCACATTGGAGACATTGGGAGACCTTGAAAGCGCCCGGAATCTATATGCCAAAATTATGGATCAGTGCCGCAGCTGTCATACCCGAACCGATCCTCTGATCAAACGAAGATTCGCAGATATCAGCTTTGATTTGGGCCAGCATTCTTCAGGGATTATGGAAATGTATTTTTCCCTGGTTCGGGACGATCCGGAAAATGCTCCATTATATTTTCAGAAGATCAGCCGAATATATGCTTCGATGGGAAACGAGGAGGAAGCACGCCGATTCCGGGTATTCGCCCAACAGGCAGAAAAAGACAAGAGGGGCGCACCCAGTTAAATATGCTTCGCATTTCACGGGGCAGGCACAAGGGTTTTCGGTCGGGTCTTAGGTCTAATTGATAAACGTTTTTCCCAGTCTTAATGACGCCAAAAATTTCGGATAGAAAATAATGTCCAATTGTTTCTGGATAACATTGCAAATTGGATGTTATGCAGAAACTTTTTAACGCGAATAGCCAAGAAAAAAACGATGTAATCACCGGTTGGGCAAATGACAAGGGGGCGTAGACAAATTGATAAAAACCTCAGACAGATTAAAAAAGATTACAAGGCACATATTGAGATACGCAATTGATCCATGGGTTGTGCCCTTGTTTCATTTTTCTTGGTATCACTCAAGTGACACTTGGAGAAAGAACACTTTTTTAGGCTATAAAATACAACAATGCCCATTAGATCTCCATTTGTATCAGGAGCTGATCTTTCGATTAAAACCGAACTTTGTTCTCCAGACGGGATTGGCAGGCGGTGGTTCGGCTCTCTACTTCGCATCACTTTTTGATCTGATGGGAGCACCATCAAGTGCTGTTGTTGTTGGAATTGACATTGTTCTGTCCGAGGCAGCCAAGAGCCTATCGCATCCCCGAATAAGATTGTTTGAGGGAAGTTCCACGGATCCTCAATTGGTTGACCGTGTTAAAGAGAGCCTAGAAGGTTCCACTGGGGGGTTAGTGGTACTGGACTCCGACCACAGCAAGCCGCATGTGTTATCAGAACTTGAAATATACAAACAGTTTGTAGCCGCCGGGTCATATCTGGTGGTTGAAGATAGTAACATCAATGGCCATCCTGTTGATCCTTTCTTTGGTCCCGGGCCCCTCGAGGCAGTGCGTGAGTTCCTGCGCAATAATACCGAGTTCGTCAGAGACGATGCTTTGTGGAAACGAAACAAGTTCTCTTTCCACCAACGAGGGTGGCTGCGGCGCATTTGAAGACATGAGGGTCGCATCCCGGTTAAATACACGCAATAACAATTAACCCCATTACGATAGTAAACACCCTATGGGGCCCCGATAACGGGATCCTCCAGGGGCGGATAAATCTCCGCTACGCTCCAACAGGCGGGATACATCTTAATTATTAATTGTAGAAGAGATATCTCCGGGGCAAAACCTCAGATTTCCGTGGCACCCCTAAATAAGTAAATGACTTTCTGAAATTTCTTTAACAGGGTGTATGGGGACGCTCTTGACGAACTTGCCTTGGGTGTGAGAAACTGGGGGAACGGTTACAATTCAGCTCTGCCCATCAATTCAGGAAAAAGGAGCGCTTAATGGCGGGGATACCCGATAAAATCAAACAATGGATCGCAGAAAAAAAAGATCCCAGAAGTGCCCACTGGCAAGGAGGGCTTGAGGAAATACTGAATCTCTTTTCACCGCATATGAAACCCGGCAAATTGATTCCTGTTCAGCCTCTGGAAGACGAGGACCTTCCTGTTTTTATGGCCGCCCTGGAGGCGGTTGATTTGAGCCCCAACCTTGATGCCGCTTTTTTATCCCCATCTAT
>JAHECI010000029.1:0-6135 GCA_024641825.1 Desulfobacterales bacterium
GGAATGGGATGCCTGCTGGTACATGGCGGTGGCCAGCTTATGGGAAGTTTCGGTCAGTGCTTCGGTCAGCCGTTTAATCTCGGAGGGATCGTCACCGTCCATGGCATGTTTCAGGTTTTTCACCGCTTCGTCAACTTCGGCCTTGACCGCGCTGTCGACCTTTTCGCCGATTTCCTTCAGAGATTTCTCCGTGTTATAGATCAGTGCGTCTGCCGTATTCCGGGCTTCCACGAGTTCCTTCTTCTTCCCATCCTCGTCGGCATGGAGTTCTGCATCCCGGACCAGCCGATCGATGTCCGTCTGGGACAACCCCGAAGAGGCGGTAATCTTTATGGATTGATGCTTTCCGGTGGCCAGATCTTTTGCCGATACCTCCACGATACCATTGGCATCGATGTCAAAGGCCACCTCGATCTGGGGCATTCCTCTGGGAGCAGGGGGAATGTCCATCAGTTCAAAACGACCCAGTGTTTTGTTCCCGGAAGCCATTTCCCGCTCTCCCTGAAGCACATGAACCGAAACAGCCGGCTGATTGTCTTCCGCTGTGGAAAAAATCTGGCTCTTTTTGGCCGGAATGGTGGTATTTTTTTCGATCAGCTTCGTCATGACTCCGCCCAGTGTCTCTATACCCAGAGACAGGGGTGTAACGTCGAGGAGGAGAACATCTTTCACATCACCTTTCAAGACAGCGCCCTGAATCGCCGCTCCCAGGGCAACGACTTCATCCGGATTAACGCCTTTCCCGGGTGCTTTGCCGAATATCTGGGTAACGCGCTCCTGGACCGCCGGCATGCGGGTCATACCCCCCACCAGGATCACTTCATCCAAATCACCTGCCGACAACCCCGCGTCATCCATGGCCAAACGACAGGGGCCTTCGAGGTTGGACAGCAAGTCGTTGATCAAAGCTTCGAGTTTGGCCCGGGTTATCCGGATGTTGAGATGCTTGGGGCCGCTGGCATCGGCCGTGATGAACGGCAGATTCACATCCGTTTCCATTGAAGTCGATAATTCCACTTTGGCCTTTTCAGCGGCTTCTTTCAGCCGCTGCAGGGCCATGGTGTCTTTTCTGAGATCGATACCCTGGTCTTTTTTGAATTCATCGGCCAGGTAATCGATCAACCGAAGATCGAAATCTTCACCGCCCAGATGGGTATCTCCGTTGGTCGCTTTAACCTCAAAAACACCGTCTCCGATTTCAAGGATAGAAACATCAAATGTGCCGCCGCCCAAGTCGAACACCGCAATCTTTCCTTCGTTTTTTTTGTCCAGACCATAGGCAAGAGACGCCGCCGTCGGTTCATTGATGATTCTCAACACATTGAGGCCTGCGATTTTCCCTGCATCTTTGGTCGCCTGTCTTTGGCTGTCACTAAAATAGGCCGGCACCGTAATGACGGCATCGGTTACCTTCTCACCCAGGTATTCTTCGACCGATTTTTTAATACTCGACAGGATATATGAAGAAATTTCAGCCGGACTGTACTGTTTGCCCCTGAGATTGATGCGAACGTCACCATTGCTTCCCTTTTGGATTTTGTACGGCAGGATTTTGACGTCATTTTGAACCTCCGGCGAATCATATTTTCGGCCGATAAGTCTTTTTACGCCAAATACCGTATTTTCGGGATTGGTAATGGCCTGCCGTTTGGCAATCTGTCCCACCAATCTCTCTCCACGGTCGGTAACGGCAACGATCGAGGGGGTTGTTCTTCCCCCTTCGGTATTTGTAATAACTTTGGATTCGCCACCGTCCATGATCGAGACACATGAGTTGGTGGTGCCCAAATCGATTCCGATTATTTTACTCATTTTCTTCCTCCATCAGATTTGAATTTTGGGGCGGTACATGGTCAACCGCCCCAAGAATCTTTGCATTCTCTTTTCAGAATTATGTTTAATGCGTGCCCAACCACAATTGTAAAATGGGCACCGTGCGTTTCCTGTTCATAAACGAGCAAAAACAGTAAGTTATGGATGGAAACTAATGAACCGTAATCTTTTTCGGTTCCTTCTTTTCGGGTTTCGGGATCTTAATCTCTAAAACACCGTCTGTGTAGTCGGCCTGTATTTTTTCAGGATCGACGTCTTCGGGCAGCGTAAAGGCCCTTTCAAATTTTCCAAAGGTCCTTTCCCTGCGATGGTATTTTTCGTTTTTAACTTCATTGGCTGTTGACCGTTCACCCTTAAGGGTCAGAACGTTCCCCGTCACATCGACGACAATATCTTTTTTATCGATCCCGGGCAGTTCGGCGTTGATGACGATGGTTTCGTCATTGTCATAAATATCCACCACCGGATTCCAGCTCCGCGGAGTCCGGCCGTCAGGGTCTCTGTGGATTAGACAATTAAGTTCGTCGAATAGAGGGTCTATTCGATGACCAAGGCCGAACATCCCTCTCATTGGGTTCCATCTTATAAGTTCCATAAGAACACCTCCTGGTTGGTTTTTTGCTTTATAAACCTATGGGGTTTTTTCTGCTGGACCAAAAATAAGAATTAAACATAGTATGTCAATAATATTTTTATAAATTAAATTATATTACTTTTTAAGCAGATAAATGAATGGTAATGTTTTCGACGGGGTGGTTTGCGGGGATAAAAATTAGGGAAAAATTGGAGTAATGGAGGGAAAACAGTAAGCTAGAGAACTTTCGCTATTTCATCACTCCATTACTCCGGTGTGTTTGAAATGGCAGACCCTTTGGGCAATCTGGGGCACAAAGAAACCCGGTGTAGGGTGAGCATTCAATTTTAAACGGTCTTTATGGTGATTTTCCGGGGCGTCGCCTTTTCAACTTTTGGCAGCGTCAATCGTAAAACACCATCGTTAAGCTGAGCGTCGATTTTGCTTTGATCGATGACTTCCGAAAGTGAAAATTGCCGGAAATATTTACCGGTTTCATATTCTATTAAAACATCCGCTTCGTCTGAACCTTTGCCGGGCGTCACCTCCCCGGTTAGCGTAAGGGTGTTTTCACGAAGATCGATATTTAAATCTTCCGGTTTAACTCCGGGAATATCCGCAAGTAGCGTGAGTTCTGTTTCTGTTTCAAATATGTCGACATCCGGCGTAAAGATCAGACCGGGCCGGGTCTGCTCTGCAGGGCCGGGAACTTCCTGTTTGTCTCTCACCTTGAGTGCTTTGGTTTGGGTATCGGCCATGGTCATTTTCTCCTTTTTAAAAAGAAATTTTATCTTATTTTATGGTAATCTGCCTGGGTTTGGCTGCTTCTTTTTTGGGGATGACGACGGTTAAAATTCCGTTTTCCAGAGCAGCTTCAATGGCATCGGGATTTATGTTGTCAGGGAGGCTGATCATTCTCGAGAATTTTCCAGGTTCCCGCTCCCTGCGATGGTACTTTGCGTTGAGTTCCACTTCCGGAATCTTCCGTTCTCCGGAAATTGCGAGACTGTTCACCGTAACTTGTATATCGAGATTTTCAGATTGGACCCCGGGAAGTTCTGTGCAAACATAGTAGTTGTCCATATTTTCGGTCAAATTGATGGCCGGGAATACACCGCTGATGTTTTTTCCCACAGAACCGCGGTTCAGTTCCCCAAATATCCGGTCCATCTGCCGCCGCATGTTCTCCAATTCGTCGAACCGGCTCCTTTGCCGCCATGTCGGTAAACCGAACAATCTTCTGTAAATCATTTCCGTATCCTCCTTTTGATAGACGATGTTGACGGGATAAAATTTGCCAAGAAAACCAAAGAGATCCTTCCGTCGAATCGAACGGCTCCATGCTATCTTTTGTATCTTGGCCGCGTCTTAGTTATAAAAATAAAAACTAAAAAAATCATGTCAAGATAGTAAATTAAAAATTTATTGCATTATCAAAAAAATTAAATAAAATAAGTAATGAAAAGACAACATCGACACTCAGGAGGAACATATGGAAGAAGATGAAAGAAAAGAACGACCCGGAGATGTTTCCCTGCCCCGAACTTTCACCGCAGATTTAAGGGGCAGGCAGTCTGTTCGTGCAACCTTTAAACTTACAGAGGGCTGCATCGATGCAATCAGTATCGTTGCCGCCCATTTAGGCATCAAGCAGAAATCTCTTTTTGATCATTTGGTCGAAGATGCCCGGAATTTAAGATCCATTGCGCGTGAAATTCAGAAT
This sequence comes from Desulfobacterales bacterium, assembly GCA_024641825.1. Lineage (GTDB taxonomy): Bacteria > Desulfobacterota > Desulfobacteria > Desulfobacterales > UBA11574 > JAAXQD01. The sequence goes on from JAHECI010000029.1 coordinate 4,131, forward strand.
ATAAAATTATCGCGGCAGGGCCGTATCCAAAAAACATTTGTCATCAGCAGGAAATCGCTGACATCTCTGGATAGGGTATCCAAAAATTACAATGCACCACGGGATGCGCTGGTGGAATTTTCCGTTCAACGACTGTTGCCGATTATCGCCAAGGAACGGGAAAAACACGAAAAAAGAAAAGAGATGCTCGGTACAATCGCCGATCATTTTAAAGAAGGGAAACGCCTGTTGTTCAAATTAAGAAATGTATTGGGCGTCGAAGATCCTGTATGTCAAAAGCTCGAGACCGTGATGGCTGTTTATGAAAATGCATATGCCAATATCGAGTCATTCGTTGAACGGTCTAAAATTATAGAAAATTTTGATCCTGATACCCTTAAGGAAATATTTTCGGTTTCAGAGGATTAGGTCGCGAACCACGGGTGTTAACCCAACAGATTGTCCAGTGCCATCATGATGACAAAGCCAACCATAACGCCGAAGGTCGCAAGACGCGATTTTCCTTTGGCGTGGGTTTCCGGGATGATTTCATCACTGATGACAAACAGCATGGAACCTGCGGCAAAAGCCAGGCCAAAAGGTAAGACGGAATGAAACACCGTGACGGCGGCGACCCCCAAGAACCCGCCCAATGGCTCCACCAGTCCGGTTAACGTTGCAATCCCCACCGCACGCCACCGGCTGTAACCCAGACCCATGAGCGGCATGGCAACGGCCAGACCTTCGGGCATATTCTGCAGCCCGATTCCCATTGCAAGACTGGATCCGGCCCCGATATCCCCGGTTCCGAAACCGACACCCACCGCCAGACCTTCGGGAAAATTGTGAATGGTGATTGCAATGATGAACAACCAAATTCTTTTCATAGCGCTGGAAGGGCCTTCAGGTCCGAGAACAAAGTGTTCATGGGGAATCCATTTGTCCAGGCGATCTAAAAAAACTGCCCCGATCAGCATCCCAAATACCACCACATAGACGCCGTAACCCGGCCAAATCTGATTGCCGTATTCGATTCCCGGGACGATCAACGAAAAAGAAGTTGCCGCCAACATCACACCGGCGGCGCCGCCCAGCATGGTGTTTAATACCTTATCGGAAATATTTTTAAAAAATAAAGCGGGCAATGCACCGACACCCGTGGCCAAGCCTGCGAGTGTGCTTGCGATGATTCCCATGGTAATGGGTGACATAGGTGCCCTCCATAGCGTGAGACCTTTGCAAAACGCCCTTTTATGCCCAATTTCTGCGTCAGTCTCAAATTGTAATCCTCGAAATACTCAATGTATGGATGCCTGTCCCGATGGATTTTTCATCGGGGTGGTTAAAATTTTCGCCCTCCTTGAACTTGAACAAAAATGAACATTTTTCAAAGGTCTCAGAGTCTATTGGGCGGCGGGTCATTTTCCTTAATTCAACAAAAATGACAAGGTCCCGTGCTCGTGCAATATATTCAAGCCGATGGCGATCAGAACGCCGCCGCCGATGATTTCGGCATATCGACTCAATTGTTTGGCAGACCCGATTTTTTCGCCAATCTGCAATCCGATGATGGTAAAGATTCCCGCTACAATGCCGATGACAATAGCGGGCGTCCAGATGGATACACCCAGTAGCGATAGACTGAAGCCCACCGCAAGGGCATCGATACTGGTTGCAATGGAAAGTATGACCAGCGTTATGCCTTTTGTGTGATCCTTTTTCCGTTTTTCGGATGTATCGTCATCGAATGCTTCCTTGATCATATGGATGCCGACAAATGCCAACAACCCGAAAGCGATCCAATGGTCATAACGCTCGATGTGAATCCTTACCGATAGGCCTGCAAACCAGCCAATCACCGGCATCATTGCCTGAAACAGTCCGAAATGCCAGGACAAACGGAATGTCTGGCGGTAACTGACATTTTTCAAATTTACGCCGGTCACGATGGAAACCGCAAAGGCGTCCATGGCCAAAGCCACCGCAATGGCAAAAATGTTAATAAATTTCACGAGGTGTATTTCTG